>NZ_JBDYKJ010000081.1:0-20844 GCF_040012395.1 Nocardioides sp. 31GB23
CCCCCGTCAGCCCCCCCCGCCCAGCCGAGCACCGCGAGGAGGCCGGCGCCGGGCCCTGGGGTGCGTGGTCGGTGCCCGCTCCTAGGCTGGGGACATGTCGCCGCAGTCCCAGCAGATCGCCATCGGTGCCCACGTCGACCAGGCCGACCCGGTCGGGGAGGCCCGTGAGCGCGGGGTGCCGCTGGTCCAGATGTTCCTCGGCGACCCGCAGAGCTACCGAGGCCCCGAGATCCAGCACCCCGGCGGCGCGGCCGGCCTGCGCGACGAGGCCGCGGAGGCGGGGGTCGAGCTCTACGTGCACGCGCCGTACATCGTGAACGTCGCCACCACCAACAACCGCATCCGGATCCCCAGCCGCAAGCTCCTGCAGCAGCACATGGACGCCGCGGCCGAGATCGGCGCGAAGGGCCTGATCGTGCACGGGGGCCACGTCAACAAGGCCGACGACCCGTCGATCGGCTTCGACAACTGGCGCAAGGCCGTCGAGGCGACCGACGTCAAGATCCCGCTGCTGATCGAGAACACCGCCGGCGGGGACAACGCGATGACCCGCTACCTCGAGCGGATCTCCGGCGTGTGGGCCGCGATCGAGGGCACCGAGGGTGCCGACATGGTCGGCTTCTGCCTCGACACCTGCCACGCCCACGCCGGCGGCAACGCCCTCGAGACCGTGGTCGCCGACGTGCTGGCCATCACCGGACGCATCGACCTGGTGCACGCCAACGACAGCCGCGACGAGTTCGGCTCGGGCGCCGACCGGCACGCCAACTTCGGCGCCGGGCGCATCGACCCCGACCTGCTGGCCGCCGTGGTGCGCGACGCCGGCGCGCCGGTCGTGATGGAGACCCCGGGCCCCGCCGAGGCCCACGTCGCCGACGCGGCCTGGCTCCGCGATCGGCTGTAACGTCGCCGCCGTGACCCGCAGCGCGCCCCGAGCCGAGACCTCCGCCCCGATCCGGGTGCGGGAGATCACGCCTGCCGAGCACCTGGGGTTCCTCGAGACCCGCGAGTCGGCCAGCTTCCTGCAGACCCCCGCCTGGGGCCGGGTGAAGTCGGAGTGGCGCCGCGAGTCCCTGGGCTTCTTCGACGGCGACGAGCTCGTCGGCGCGGCGCTGGTGCTCTACCGCCAGCTGCCCCGCCTCAAGCGCTACCTCGCCTACGTGCCCGAGGGCCCGGTCATCGACTGGGCCGACGACGACCTGGCCCGCTGGCTGCGGCCGCTGGCCGCCCACTGCCGTGGGCGCGGCGCCTTCGGGGTGCGGATGGGCCCGCCGGTGGTCACCGCCCGCTGGAGCGCCCAGCAGGTCAAGGACGGCATCGCCGACGACGCCGTACGCCGCCTCGGCGACCTGGCTCCCCTCGAGCGCGACCACGTCGGCGCGCGGGTGCTCTCCCAGCTCGCGTCGCTGGGCTGGCGCCACCAGGGCGTGGAGGGCGGCTTCGCCGCCGGGCAGCCGCAGTTCGTCTTCCAGGTGCCGCTCGTCGACGCCGACGGCGCCGCCCTCGACGAGGACGCCGTGCTCAAGGCGATGAACCAGCAGTGGCGCCGCAACATCAAGAAGGCCGCCAAGGCCGGCGTCGAGGTGCAGTCGACCTCGGGCGTGGCCGAGGCGTTGGAGGCGCTGCCGGCCTTCCACGAGCTCTACGTGCACACCGCGGAGCGCGACCACTTCACCCCGCGCCCGCTCTCCTACTTCCGCACCATGGTCGAGGCGCTGGCCGGCGAGGGCGAGGAGCTCGGCCAGCCCGACCGGATGCGCCTGCACCTGGCCCGCCACGAGGGCGACCTGGTCGCGGCCACCATCGCGATCCGCGTCGGCACCCACGCCTGGTACTCCTACGGGGCCTCCTCCACCGAGAAGCGCGACGTGCGCGGCTCCAACGCGGCGCAGTGGGCGATGATGCGCGACGCGCTCGCCAGCGGCGCCCACGTCTACGACCTGCGCGGCATCACCGACACCCTCGACGGCGACGACAGCCACGTCGGGCTGATCCAGTTCAAGGTCGGCACCGGCGGCCAGGCAGTCGAGCTGGCCGGCGAGTGGGACCTGCCCCTCAACAAGGTGCTCTACCGCGCCTTCAGCCTCTACATGGCGCGCAGGTGAGCCCGCGATGAGCCTGGTCCTGACCGTCGACGGCCCGCGCTGGCGCGAGCACCTGCGCCGCACCGCCGCGGCCCACCCCGGCCTGGTGCCCGTCGTCAAGGGCAACGGCTACGGCTTCGGGCTGGGCCGCCTCGCGCGGCGTACCCAGTGGCTGGCCGAGCAGGACCTGGGCCACGACGCCGGGGCCGGCACCTGCGACACCCTGGCCGTGGGCATGTACGACGAGATCGGTGAGGTCGCCCAGCGCTTCGGCGGCAGCATCGTCGTGCTCACCCCGTGGCGCCCGTTCGGCACCGCGCGCGAGGCCACCGCCGACGACGCGCTGGCCGACCGGCTGGTGCACACGGTGGGCCGCCTCGACGACCTGCGCGACCTGCTCGAGCGCCGCCCCCGTGCCCGGTTCGTGCTGGAGCGGATGACCAGCATGCAGCGCCACGGCTTCAGCGCGCGCGGCCTGTGGTCGGTCGGCGAGGTGCTGCGCGCCCACCCCGGCGCCCGGCTCGAGGGCGTGGCCATGCACTTCCCCCTCGCCCACGGCTCGCACACCTCCGAGGCCTCGCGCCTGCTCACCGACGTGGTCGGCGCCGAGCTGCCCGAGGGCCCCGGCGCCCGCACGGTGTGGGTCTCGCACCTCAGCGACACCGAGCTGGCCGGCCTGGCCGCCCGCTGGCCCGAGTACCGCTTCCGCTCCCGGATGGGCACCGGGCTGTGGCTCGGCGAGCGCGGCGCGCTGTCGGTGACCTCGACCGTCCTCGACGTGCACCCCCTCGAGCGCGGCGACGTCTTCGGCTACCGCGGCCGCACCGCCCCCAAGTCGGGCCACCTGCTGGTCGTCACCGGCGGCACCGCCCACGGCATCGGTCTCGAGGCGCCCACCGGCGACCTGGGCCTGCGCGGGCGCGCCGCGACCCTGGCCCGCGGCGGCCTCGACGCGGTCGGCTTCGTGCGCTCCCCGTTCTCCATCGACGCCAAGCAGCGCCTCTTCGCCGAGCCGCCCCACATGCAGGCCTCCATGCTCTTCCTGCCGGCCGGCGCCCGGGTGCCGGCCGTCGGCGACACCGTCGACGTCCGGGTGCGCTACACCGCCACCACGTTCGACCGCATCGTCGTCACCTGAGGGTGCGCCGGACCCCTGCATGAGTCCCCGGCTGACCGGGGACTCCTGCACTTGTCAGGGGTTGCAACACCCGACAAGCGCTGGAGTCACCGGCTGGCCGGGGACTCCTGCAGCCGGTCCGTACGCCGCCGCACCGGGTCGTGGCGGGGCCGCCAGACGTCGCGGGCGACCAGGGCCACGAGGTAGAGCTCGGCGGCGACCCGGAGCACGATGGCGACCCAGTAGAAGCCGGCGTCACCGCCCCCGCCGGCGTCGAGGAGGCCGCCGAGGTACCACCAGACTGACGCGAAGTAGAGGACCTCGCCGGCCTGCCACACGAGCTGGTCGCGCAGCCGGGGCCGGGCGAGCACCGCGAGCGGGAGCAGCCACAGCACGTACTGCGGCGAGTAGACCTTGTTGACCAGCAGGAAGCCGGCGACCAGCAGGAAGCCGAGCTGCGCCAGGCGCGGGGTCTCGGGGGCCAGCATGCCGAGCACGAAGACCCCGGCGCACCAGGCGGCGAAGAACACCAGCGAGGTGGTGTTGATCGTGGAGGGCGTGATGTCGAGGTCGGCGGCCTGCGCGGCGACCAGCCACAACGAGCCGAGGTCGGCGCCGCGCTCGGAGTTGAAGGACCAGAAGACCCGCCACTGCTCGAGGCCGGTCAGCACGGCCGGCAGGTTGGCCAGCACCCACGCGACGCCCGCGCCCAGCCAGGCCAGCCCCAGCGCGCGCCACCGGCGCTCGCGCAGGCAGATCACCAGCAGCGCGCCCAGCAGGAAGAGCGGGTAGAGCTTGGTGGCGGTGCCGAGGCCGACCAGCACCCCGGTCAGCAGCGGTCGCCCGGTCGCCCACGCCCACGTCGCGCCCGCGACCAGCACCACCGCGAGCAGGTCCCAGTTGACCAGGCCGGTCAGCAGCAGCGCCGGGGAGACGGCGAACCACAGCGCGTCCCACGGTCGCCGCGGGTGGGTGCGGGCCAGCAGCCACACGGCGAGGAGGGTGAGCACCGCGAAGCCGAGCGCGTTGACGATGACGAAGGCGCGGATCTCGCGCTGGATCTCGACGTCGCCGAAGAGCGAGCCCGGGTCGGCGGCGCGGCGCGCGTCGAGGTCGGGCAGGCCGGTGAGCCCCTCGGTCAGCCCCTGCGCCACCAGCGCGGTGCCCCAGGCCCAGTAGGAGATCCCGACCGGGTACTCCATCACCTCGGGGTAGCGCTCGCGCAGCGTCTCGTCGCCCGAGTAGGGCCAGGCCCGCTCGACCAGCGCGCGTCCGGTGTAGAGGTAGGGCAGGTCGGAGTAGCACATCTGGCTGAAGCGGGCGTCGCTGTCGCTCCAGGTCTCGGAGTAGCAGGGCGCCTTCTGGAGCATCCCCAGCGCGACCACGACCGCGGCCAGGGCCAGCAGCACCCGCACCGGCGTCCACCAGGGGTGCCGGCCGGCGCGCTCACCCAGGGGCCCGCCGAGACCCTCGCTGAGGGTCGCGGCGAGCGGGTCCTCGCGGGTGGGCGCGCCGTCGGTCACTGCGTACGGCGCCGACCGGCCGTCGCCGCGTCGTCGGGGCGTCCGCTCGGGCTCGGGCTCGGGCCGCTGGTCCCGCCGCCGCCCCCGGCCGCGCCGCCGGACGACGACGGCGAGGACGTCGGGCTGCTCGACGGCGAGGAGCTGCCGCTGGGACCGCACAGGAGGCCGTCGCAGGTCTCCGACGGGCTCGGCGTCGGGGTAGGCGCCTCGGTGGTCGGCTCCTCGGTGGGGCTCGGCTCCTGGGTCGGCGACGGCTGCTTGGTGGGCGACTGCTGCGTGGGCTGCGGGCTCGACGGCGTCGGCGGGGCGGTCGTCGGCTCGTAGCCCGGGGGCGCCTCGCCGTCGACGAAGACCGGCTCGGGGAACTCCTCGACCTCCAGACCCTCCATCAGGTCGCTCATCACCGCGAGCCAGGTGTCGGCCGGGTAGGCGCCACCGAAGTACTCCGGCAGCCAGCCCTGCAGCTGCTCGTTGCCCTTGCCGCGCACGTACATCACCGCGGTCGACATCTGCGGGGTGTAGCCGGCGAACCAGGCCGAGGAGACCTCGCCCCTGCCGTTGGTGGCCGTGCCGGTCTTGCCGGCCGCGGGGCGGCCCAGGGCGAGCGCGGCGGTGCCGGAGCCGCCGGTGACGTTCTGCTGCAGCGCGTAGGAGACGTCGGCGGCGATGTCGGCGCCCACGGCACGCTCGGTGCTCTCCTCGTGGGTGTACTCGACCTCGCCGTCGGCGCCCACGACCTCCTCGACGACGTACGGCTCGGAGTAGACGCCCTCGTTGGCGATCGTCGCGTAGGCGTTGGCCATGTTGATCGGGCTCACGGTCGCGTTGCCCAGGGCGATGCCGGTGATCGGCTCGAGGCCCGGCGAGGTCGGCGGGATGCCGGCGGCGTTCTTGCCCGCCTCGCCCGGCGGGATGCCCATCGCGTTGGCCATGTCGAGGATCTTCTGGGGGCCCTTGTCCATCGCCAGGGTCATGTCGATGAAGGCGGAGTTCGCGGACTTCTGGGTCGCGTAGACCATGTCGATCGCCGAGCCGTAGCTCGAGTCGCCCTGGTTCTCGATCTCGGTGCCGTCGGGCAGCTCGTAGGGCGAGTTGCCGTCGAAGGTGTCGCGCAGCGAGAAGCCCTCCTTGATGGCCGCCGCGAGGGCGAAGGCCTTCAGCGTCGAGCCGGCCTGGCCGCCCGTGACGGCCCAGTTGTACTGCGACTGCACGTAGTCCTGGCCGCCGTAGAAGCCGCGCACGGCACCGCTGCCGGGCTCGACGCTGGCCACACCGACGTGCAGCTGCTTGTCGCCGAAGCCCTCGGGGCGCGCCTCGAGCACGCCCTCCTCGGCCGCGGTCATCGCGTCCTCGGTGAAGGTCGTGGTGACCCGCAGGCCGCCTCCGTCGATCTCGTCGTCGCTGAAGCCGAGGCGGTTGAGCTCGTCGCGCACCATCTCGAGCACGTGGCCCTTCTGGCCGCCGTAGGTGCTCTGGGCCTGGATCTTCGGGAACTTCGGCAGCCGCTTCACGGCCTTCTCCGCGGCCTCGGGAGTGATGGTCTCGAGCTTCTCCATCTGGCTCAGCACGTAGGCGTAGCGCCCCTTGAGGGCCTGCTTGGAGTCCTTGCCGCCGGCCGGGTCGAAGCGCGAGGGGTTGTTGAGCACCGAGGCCAGCACCGCCGACTGGCGCAGGTTCATGTCGGCGGCGTCCTTGTCGAAGTACGCCTGGGCGGCCGCCTGCACGCCGTACGCGCCGCGACCGAAGTAGATGGTGTTGAGGTAGCCCTGCAGGATCTCGGTCTTGGACTGCTGGCGGTGCAGCTTCAAGGCCAGGATGGCCTCCTTGACCTTGCGCTCGTAGGAGCGCTCCTGGGTCAGGTAGAGCACCTTGACGTACTGCTGGGTGATCGTGGACGCGCCCTGGGTGTCGTCGCCCGCGGCGTTGTTGAAGAAGGCCCGCGCGATGCCCTTCGGGTCCAGGCCCGAGTCGCTCCAGAACGACTGGTTCTCGGCGGCGACCACCGCGTCCTTGATGGAGTCGGGCATCTCGTCGTAGGAGATCGAGGTGCGGTCCTGGGTCGCGAAGCGGCCCGCCTCGGTCTTGCCGTCGGCGTAGTAGACGAAGGTCGTCTCGGTCTCGAACTCCGCGTTGGGGTCGGGGATGTCGGTGCTCTGGTAGAGGTAGAAGAACCCGCCGGCCGCGAGCAGGACCCCGACGACACCGGCGATCGAGCCCCACTTGAGGACGCTGAGGGAGCGCTGCTTCCAGGTGCGCGGCGTCTTCTTCTTGGGCGTCTTCTTCACGGCCGGGCCCGCGGCCCTGCGCTTGGCTGTCACGTCGGTGCTGCTCCAGGGGAAGGGGGCGCGCGGGGGGCGCCCGGTGGTCCGGACCGTCCATCAGGGTACGCACCCGCGGCCAGGACGCGCCGATCACGGCGCGACGCGGTTGACCACGCACTTTTCTCATCGCAGGGATATATCGCTACGATAGGTCGCATGGCACGTCGTGGAGAGACCATCGAGCTGGCAGTCCTCGGACTGCTGCACGAGGGACCCATGCACGGCTACGAGCTGCGCAAGCGGCTGAACCTGATGCTCGGCTGGGGCCGGGTGCTCTCGTACGGCTCGCTCTACCCGACGCTGAAGAAGATGCTGCGCGCCGGGCTGATCGACGAGTCCGCCCCCACCCGCACGCCCGTGAGCCGTCGGCCCCGGATCACCTACGAGGTCACCGAGGCCGGCACCCACGAGTTCGAGCGGTTGATGTCGGAGGTCGGTCCCACCGCGTGGGAGGACGACAACTTCGACATCCGCTTCGCCTTCTTCTCCTCCACCGACATGGAGATCCGGCTGCGGGTCCTCGAAGGCCGCCGCACCCGCCTCCAGGAGCGCCTGGAGCGGGTCCAGGGACAGCTGTCGATGACCCAGAAGGAGGTCGACCGCTACGCCGCGGAGCTGCAGCGCCACGGCGTCGAGTCGGTCGAGCGCGAGGTGCGGTGGCTCTCCGACCTCATCAACGCCGAGCGCGACGGCAACCACCCGGGGCGCGACGCGGCCCGACCGCAGTCCGCCCAGGCCCAGCAGTCCCCGCAGTCCCCTCGGGACGCGCACACCGACGAGAACGACGACCAGCACGTCCCACCGGACACCTCAGCCGAGGTGCCGGCGACCACAGCTCGACGACCCGGCCCCGCGGCCGGGGAGTCGTGAGACAAGGAAGGAACGACCCGATGGGTTCGGTTCGAGTAGCAATCGTGGGAGTCGGCAACTGCGCCACCTCCCTCGTCCAGGGTGTCGAGTACTACAAGGACGCCGACCCCGAGGGCAGCGTCCCCGGTCTGATGCACGTCATGTTCGGCGAGTACCACGTCAAGGACGTCGAGTTCGTCGCCGCCTTCGACGTCGACGACATGAAGGTCGGCAAGGACCTCTCCGAGGCCATCCACGCCTCCCAGAACAACACCATCAAGATCGCCGACGTGCCCACCCTGGGTGTCGAGGTCCAGCGCGGCCCGACCCTCGACGGCCTGGGCAAGTACTACCGCGAGACCATCGAGGAGTCCGGCGCCGAGCCGGTCGACGTCGTGGCCACGCTGCGTGAGGCCGAGGTCGACGTGATGGTCTCCTACCTGCCCGTGGGCTCGGAGGAGGCGGACAAGTTCTACGCCCAGTGCGCCATCGACGCCGGCGTGGCCTTCGTCAACGCCCTGCCCGTCTTCATCGCCTCCGACCCCGAGTGGGCCAAGAAGTTCGAGGACGCCGGCGTCCCGATCGTCGGCGACGACATCAAGAGCCAGGTCGGCGCCACCATCACCCACCGCGTGATGGCCCGCCTGTTCGAGGACCGCGGCGTGACGCTGGACCGCACCTACCAGCTCAACGTCGGCGGCAACATGGACTTCAAGAACATGCTCGAGCGCGAGCGCCTGGAGTCCAAGAAGGTCTCCAAGACCCAGGCCGTCACCTCGAACCTGACCGGTGAGCTCAAGGGCAAGATCTCCGACCGCAACGTGCACATCGGTCCCTCCGACCACGTCGAGTGGCTCGACGACCGCAAGTGGGCCTACGTGCGCCTCGAGGGCCGTGCCTTCGGCGACGTGCCGCTGAACCTCGAGTACAAGCTCGAGGTCTGGGACTCCCCCAACTCGGCCGGCATCATCATCGACGCCCTGCGCGCCGCCAAGATCGCCAAGGACCGCGGCATCGGCGGACCGATCATCTCGGCGTCGTCGTACCTGATGAAGTCCCCGCCGGTGCAGCTGCCCGACGACGAGGGCCGCCGTCGCGTCGAGGCGTTCATCGCCGGCGACGAGTAGCCAGCAGCTCCCAGGAGCACCAGCAGCACGACGAACGGCGCGGACCCACCCGGGTCCGCGCCGTTCGTCGTCGGACGTAACCCCGGGTGTACGGGGGTCGTTGCCCGGGGGACGCGCCCCTACCAGGGGGCGCCCCGTCTCGAGGACCACCATGCACCCCACACCCCGCCACCGCCGGCGGCTCCGGGCCACCGCCCTGCTCGCCGCCGGCACCACCGCACTCTCGGCGATCGGGGCCCTCGGCCTCGGAGCCACCGCCGGCGCCGCCCCTGCCAGCACACCCGCCAGCGCCCTCGCCGCCACCGCGGCCCCCGGCGACGTGGCCGCCCCGCCCAGCGAGGCCACCCTGGGCGACCTCGCCGTCGAGAACAGCTTCGTCTCCTCGGTGGGCTGGGTGAAGCCCGGTGAGACCTACCCCTCGCGGATCCTGCTCACCAACTCCGGCACCACCCCGGTCACCGGTGTGAGCATCACCGTCACCGCCCCGCGCGGCAGCACCATCACCGGCGCCCGCGCGCCGGGCGGGACCTCCGCCAGCCCGGTGCCCGCCGGCGGCACCGAGACCCTCGTGTGGACCGTGCCGCTGGTGCCCGCCGGCAGCGCCGAGTCGCCGGCCCGGGTCACCCTGGTGCTGGAGCACCGGGCCGACTCGCTGGCCCAGGAGCCCACCATCGTGTGGCGCGACCTGTCGACCACCGCCCGGATCACCCGTGCGGCGCAGAGCACCAGCGTGACCAGCCACGGCCCGAAGGTGATCCCGCCCGACGAGATCTACGACACCGCGCGCTACGGCGACCGCCCCTTCCCGATCGTCCCGGTGCAGTACACCGACCGCGCCTACCAGGCCACCCACACCGGCGACCAGCTCGAGAAGGTCATCAACGACCCGGCCTTCGAGGGCTCGACCTTCAACCTGTTCCAGGAGATGAGCCTGGGCCAGCTGTTCCCCGAGGGCACCGTGCCCTCGGCCGGCCTCGACGGCACCGACTTCACCTACGCGCCGGGCTTCGAGTTCACCGGGGTCGAGCCGGGCCAGACCTGCACCGGCGGCCTGACCTACGCCGACTCCCCCCTCGACCCGGCCGGCACCCCGCTCTACCCCGAGCGGATCAGCGACGGCGTCTACAACCTGCCCGGCAACACCGCCTACTACGGCGCCGACGCCAACGGCTCCGCGCTGATCGGCGCGCTCGCCGGCGTCGGAGCCCTCCAGGCCATCGACAGCGGCTGCGGCACGCCCGGCAAGATGGTCTACGACGCCGCGGCGATCGCCGACCCCGAGGTCGACTACTCCGACTTCGACACCGACAAGGACGGTGTCGTCGACTTCTTCATGGCCGTCTTCGCCGGCTGTGGCGGCAACGGCGCCAGCCAGCTCAGCGTGGCCGGCTGCGAGTACGCCGGCGCGCCGTACGACAACGTGTGGCCGCACTCCTCGTCGCTGGAGTTCTACTACACCGACCCGACGACCGGGCTGGCCGGCTTCACCACCGACGACCAGCTCAAGGACCTCGAGGGCCGCCCGCTCTGGTACACCGACACCGCGCGGACCACGATGACCACGACCGACAAGGGCGCCGACCTCAAGGTCTTCGTCCGGGTCGGGCCCTACAACGTCAACCCCGAGACCGCCATCGACGCCGCGAGCGTGATCAGCCACGAGTACGGCCACTCGCTGGGCCTGCCGGACTTCTACTCCACCGGCAGCCGCGAGACCTACGGCGACTGGAACCTGATGGCCACCGACCAGTCGCAGAACATGGACGCGTTCTCGCGCCAGGAGATGGGCTGGGTCGTCCCGCAGGTCCTCGACGCCTCGACGTCGGTCACGGGCTGGAAGGACTCCAAGACCGACATCGACGCCATCACGTGGCAGACCCCCGACGGCACGCCGTACACGCTGCGGGAGGGCACCGACGGCCGCGTGCAGAACTCGCAGATGTACGTCGCCAAGCTGCCCGGTCGCCAGCTGCTCGACCCGGCCGTCTTCGACTCCGGTGACAAGGCGAGCAAGACCCACGCGTGGTGGTCGGGCTCGGGCAACGACTTCGGCTGCGCTCCGCAGAGCGGTCGCAACCTCGACGTGGCGATCCCCCAGCTGGCCAGCGTGCCCGCGGGCAGCACCGTCGAGCTGTCGATGAAGTCGTGGTGGGACATCGAGTGGGACTACGACTACGGCTTCGTGCTCACCACCACCGACGGCGGCAAGACCTACACCTCCCACGAGTCGGAGGAGGGCTACACCACCTCCAACACCGACCCCACGGCCGGCAACCCCAACCAGAACCAGTGCCAGGCCACCTTCGACAACGGCCTGACCGGCACCTCCGGCAGCTACCAGGCCGGCTCGGAGGCCATCGACCGCAAGCTGGGCGAGACCCCCGAGGCGGTCTTCCTCGCCGACCGCTACGACATCAGCGAGCTCGCCGGGCAGCAGGACGGCGCGCTGCGCTTCAGCTACGCCACCGACCCGGGCCTGGCCCGGCCCGGCTGGTTCGTCGACGACCTCAAGGTCACCGTCACCGAGCCCGGCAAGGCGCCGTACGACGTGCTGGTCGCCGACCTCGAGACCAGCGGCGGTCCCGACGACGGCCGCATCTTCAACGGCGGCTGCCGCAAGGACCTGGCGGTGGCCCAGAGCTGCACCCAGGGCTGGAAGTTCCTGCAGGCCGGCGCGGCCTCGCAGCAGGACCACGCCTACTACCTCGAGATGCGTGACCGGTCGGGCTTCGACTTCGACGGCAAGGGCCAGGCCGACCGCGGCGGCGCCGCCTTCGAGGCCGGCCTCTCGCTGGTCTACACCGACGAGGCGCACGGCTACGGCAACACCGGCACCGACAACCCGCCGGCCCAGTCGCCGCTCGACGCGACGCCCACCCCGGGCAGCGACACCCCCGAGCTGGCGGACGCGGCGTTCACCGCAGCGGCGGGGCGCTCGAGCTTCTCCGACGCCCCGGCGAAGCCGCACGTGGACAACTACTCCGACCCGAGCACCACGTCGGGCGACTGGGAGTTCGCGTTCGGCTGCCTCGGCTTCACCGTCAAGGAGATGACCGGCGCCGACGCGGCCCCGGCCAACAACCTGACCGGCTCGGTCGACCTCAGCGTCGGATCCGGCTGCGGCGAGTTCGACTACGGCTACCTCGACGAGGAGCCGGCCGGCGACAACACCGCGCCGCAGGCCGCGGCCAAGGCCACCCCGGCCACGGTCGAGACCGGCGACGAGGTCACTCTCTCGGCCGCGGGCAGCACCGACGCCCAGACGCCGGCCGCCGACCTCGACTACAGCTGGGACCTCGGCGACGGAGGCAGCACCAAGGACGCGACCGGCGAGGTCGTGACCGCGTCGTACGAGACGGCGGGCACCAAGACCGCCACGGTCACGGTGACCGACCCGCAGGGCGCCGTCGACACCGCGTCGGTGACCATCACCGTCACCGAGGGCGACGGCGAGAACACCGCCCCCACCGCCGAGGCGCGGGCCAAGCCGGCGCGCGCGACCAACGCGCGCTCGGTGCGGCTGTCGGGCAAGGGCTCCAGCGACGCCGAGACGGACGTCAAGGACCTGACCTACACCTGGGACTTCCACGACGGCGGCAGCGAGGTCGACGCCCGTGGGCGCCGCACCAAGCACCGCTTCCGCGAGGCGGGCATCCAGAAGGTGACCCTGACGGTCACCGACGAGGCCGGCGCCAGCGACACCGACACGATCCGGTTCCGCGTGCACCGGTTCTCGGCCTGCCAGTCCGGCAAGGTCGAGCGCTCCGGCTCGTGGCGCACGGTCGGGTCGCAGCGCGGGCCCGGAGGCAACTACTGCGACAACGCGGCCAAGGGCCAGGGCGGCGGCAAGGACGTGCTGCGCCTCGACTTCAGCGGCCCGCAGGCCGCCGTGGTCTACGGCACCGACGCCCGGGGCGGCAAGGCCACGGTGCTCGTCGACGGCGAGCGCGTGGGGGTGGTCTCGTTCAGGAGCGACGAGCCCTCGCGGCGCGTGGCCCTCGAGCGCCGGTTCACCGGTCTCGGCAATGGGTCGCACACGCTCGTGCTGAAGGTCCGCTCCCGGCTGGCCTACGTCGACGGGTTCGTGACCAGGAAGTAGCGCCAGCAGCACAGCCAGCAGCACAGCGCCGGCGCCGGTCCCCGCGTGGGGCCGGCGCCGGTCTGCGTCCGCGCCGACTCCGCTGGTCGAGCAGTGACGAGCGCCAGCGAGGAACGACGCCGAGACCCAGTGACCGACGTGCCCGCCGTGCGCCATGGCGTCACCGGGTCTCGGCGTCGCTCGAGCCTCCGGCCCTCGCTGCTCGACCAACGGTGCGGCGCTGTCGTTGGTCGAGCAGTGACGAGCGCCAGCGAGGAACGTCGCCGAGACCCGGTGACCAACGAGCTCACCGTGCACCATGGGGTCACGGGGTCTCGGCGTCGCTCGAGCCTCCGGCCCTCGCTGCTCGACCAACGACGAGTGGCCCTCGCTGCTCGACCAACGGTGGGACGGGTCAGGAGGCGAGAGTGTCGCGCATCCGCTCGAGGGTGCGCTGCATCCCCGCGCGCAGCTCGTCGGTGAAGGCGGGGACGCCGCCGAAGGCGACCTTGGTCAGCCCGAGCGAGAGGGGCGAGACGCCCTCGGGGGACTCACGCTTGTGCACGATGCGGGTGCGGGTGCCGCCGTCGAGCGGCTCGAGGGTGAAGGACCACACGGTGCGGTTCTCGACGACGCGGAAGGCCACCTCGCGGTGCGGCTCGAAGCGCACCACCTTGGCCTGGGTGGGCCAGTGCATCCAGCCCCGGTGGTTGAGGTTGATCATCCGGCTCCCCAGCCGCACCGCGCCGCCGGGCACGAAGGTGCGCCGCACCTGCGGGCTCCACTCCGGCATCCGGCGCACGTCGCTGACCAGCGCCCAGGTCTGGGCCGGAGTCGCGTCGACCTCGATCTCGGCGTGCAGGTCGGTGCTGGACTCGGGGCCGGACTGGGGACTGGGTGCGGTCGTCATGGCCGTGACCGTACCGTCGGTATGCCGTGCTCGGCTAGCGCTGTGCCCACCAGGCGAGCAGCTCCTCGCGGGCCCGCTCCTCGCCCAGCGGCCCCTCGTCCATCCGCAGCTCGAGCAGGTGCCGGTAGGCCTCGCCGACCTCGCGACCGGGGCCGACACCGAGGATCTCCATGATCTGGTTGCCGTCGAGGTCGGGGCGCATCGCGCCCAGCTCCTCGGCCTCGGCCAGCCGCTCGATGCGCGCCTCGAGGTCGTCGTAGGTGCGCGCCAGGCGCTCGGCCTTGCGCCGGTTGCGGGTGGTGGAGTCGGCGCGGGTCAGCACGTGCAGCCGGGTCAGCTGGTCGCCGGCGTCGCGGACGTAGCGGCGCACCGCCGAATCGGTCCACTCCCCGCTGCCGTAGCCGTGGAAGCGCAGGTGCAGCTCGACCAGGGTGCTGACCGCGTCGATGTCGTCGTTGGAGAAGCGCAGCGCCTTCATCCGCTTGCGGGTCAGCTTGGCGCCGACCACGTCGTGGTGGTGGAAGGTGACGGTGCCGTCGTCGAGGAAGCGTCGGGTGCGCGGCTTGCCGACGTCGTGCATCAGCGCCGCCAGCCGCGAGACCAGGTCGGGCCCGCCGAGGCGCTCCTCCTCCTGGTCGATGGCCTGCTCCAGCACCGTCAGGGTGTGCTCGTAGACGTCCTTGTGCCGGTGGTGCTCGTCGCGCTCGAGAGCCAGGGCCGGCAGCTCGGGCAGCACCAGCTCGGCCAGCCCGGTGTCGACCAGCAGCGTGAGCCCGCGCCGCGGGTAGGGCCCCATCACCAGCTTGACCAGCTCGTCGCGCACCCGCTCGGCGGAGATGATGTCGATGCGCCCGGCCATCGCGCTCATCGCCGCCACCACCGACTCGTCGACCTCGAAGCCGAGCTGGGCGGCGAAGCGCGCCGCGCGCATCATCCGCAGCGGGTCGTCGGAGAAGGAGTCCTCGGGCGTGCCCGGGGTGCGCAGCACCCGGTGGGCCAGGTCGAGCACGCCCCCGTGCGGGTCCTCGACCTCGCGGCCGGGCAGCCGCACCGCCATCGCGTTGACGGTGAAGTCGCGGCGCCCCAGGTCGCCGGCCAGGGTGTCGCCGAAGGCCACGTCGGGGTTGCGCGACGACGGGTCGTAGGACTCCGAGCGGTAGGTCGTGATCTCGACCTGCCACTCGCCCTTGCGGCAGCCGATGGTGCCGAAGTCGCGGCCCATGTCCCACATCGCGTCGGCCCAGCCCTTGAGCAGCCGCTCGGTCTGCTCCGGGCGCGCCGAGGTCGTCAGGTCGAGGTCGTTGTGGTGGCGGCCCAGCATCGCGTCGCGCACCGGACCACCGACCAGCGCGATCTCGTGGCCGGCCTCGGTGAAGCGACGGCCGAGCTCGTCGATGACGGGAGCGATGCGGTCGAGCTCGGCGGCGACCGATCGCTGCACCTCGACCATGCTGAGGGGGGCGGGCTCGTCGTGGGGCACGGGCCGACAGTCTAGGTGCCGGCCCCCACTACAGTCGGGGCGTGGTCCTCCCCCGCTCACTGCGCCCTGCCCCCGGGGCCCGGCACGGTCGACGCGGGGGTGCCGGACGGCTGGTGGCCGGCGGCGTCGCGGGCGTCGTGGTGGCGATGAGCACGGCCGGCGGACTCGTCGCGCCGGCCCAGGCGTCGTACGCCGCCGCCGCCGACGAGGGCGACCCGGAGCCGCTCAGCGTCACGATCGAGTCGCTGACCCCCGGCGAGCTGCCCCGCTCGGGCCCCATCGAGGTCAGCGGCACCGTCACCAACGTCGACGACGAGACCTGGACCACCGTCAACCTCTATCCCTTCCTCGGCGACACCGCGCTGACGACGCCAGCCGACCTCAGCGAGGCGCGCAGGACCCCGGTGCGCGACTTCGTCGGCGCCCGGGTCACCGACCCCGGCCCGTACGCGACGATCGAGACCCTCGAGCCCGGCGAGTCGGCCGACTACTCCTTCACCGTGGCCCGGTCGCGCCTCGACGTCGACGAGCGCGGCGTCTACTGGTTCGGGGTGCACGCGCTGGGCCAGGACGCCGCGGGACGCGACCTCAACGCCGACGGCCGGGCCCGCACGTTCCTGCCCTGGGTCGGCGGCGAGGACCGCAGCCTGCCGGTCTCGGTGGTGGTCCCGCTGCGCAAGCGGGTGCTGCACGACGCGCAGGGCCGGGTCGCCGGCCTCGAGTCGTGGGAGCGGGCCCTGGCCCCCGGCGGGGCGCTCACCGAGCTCGTCGACCTCGGTGCCGGCGCCGACGACGCCTCCCTGACCTGGCTGGTCGACCCCGCGGTGGTCGACGCCGCGAGCCGGTTGGCCGCCGGCAACCCGCCCCGTTCCATCGAGCCGACGATCGACCCGGCCGACCCCGACGCCCCCGACGGCGACCAGACGGACCCGACCGGCACGCCGGGCGCCGACGACTCCCCGCTCGCACCGGAGACGGATCCGGCCCCCGAGGACGCCGACCCGACCGCGCCCGGGCCGACCGAGCGCAGCACCGTGCCCCCGCGCCTCGACGAGGAGGCGCTCTCCGAGCTCGACCCCCAGGCCGAGCAGCTGGCCCGCGACGCCGACGACTGGCTCGACGCGCTCGGCGCGGCGGTGCAGCCGGGCTCGCAGGTGCTGGCGCTGCCGTACGGCGACCTCGACGTCGCCGCCGCCGCGCGCCTGTCCCCCGAGCTCTACCGCTCGGCCCGCCGGCGCTCCGGCTCCGAGCTCGAGGGCGTCGAGCTCAGCACGAGCCCGGCGCTCGCCTCCCCGCTCGGCTTCCTGCCCCTGGAGACGCTGGCCGAGGCCCGCGAGGACGAGACGATCCTGCTCACCGACCGGATGCTCGACGGCCAGCGGGCCGTCGACCCGCTGCCCACCGTGGTCTCCGTCGACGACAGCACGGTGGTGCTGTCGTCCTCGGGTGCCGCCGACGGCGGGCCGGGCCCGGGTGATCGGCTCTCGACGCTCGCGCTGCGCCAGCGGGTGCTGAGCGAGGCCGCCGTGCGGCTGCTCGACACCGGTCGGCGCTCCCCGCTGGTGCTGACCCTGCCGCTGGGCTGGGTGCCCGACGGCGACGGCACCGCCTTCTTCGAGGGGCTCGGCACCTCGTGGGTCGACCTCGACACGGTCGCCGAGGCGACGGCCGGGCGCCGGCCCCTGCCCGTGGACCCCGACGAGCTGCGCTACCCCGACAGCCAGCTCGAGGCCGAGCTCGGGCCCACCGACCTCGCCGCCGTCACCGAGCTCGTCGAGGCCGGCCAGCACCTGCAGGACCTGCTCACCTTCAACGACCGGGTCGGCTCGGTGGTCTCGGCGACCGCCTACCCCACCGCCTCGTTCCTGACCCGGCCGGCGCGGGCAGCGGCGCTGCGCTCGGCCCGCACCGCGACCGACGACGTGCGCGACCTGCTGGGCGCGATCGAGGTCAGCGCACCGCCCGGGGTCACCCTGTCGAGCGCCAGCGGGCGGCTGCCGGCGACGATCACCAACAACCTCGACCAGGCCGTGACGGTGCGCCTCGACGCCCGCTCCGACCAGCCGATGACGCTGCGGGTCCCCGAGAGCATCGAGATCGGCCCCGAGAGCTCGACCACCGTGCTGCTGGGCGCCACCACCGAGCAGCAGGGCGTGCACAACGTGACCCTGGTGCTCACCGACGTCAACGACGTGCCGCTCGGCGACGTCGACGTCGTGCCGATCCGTGCGGCCCAGGTGAGCCGGGTGATCTGGCTGATCATGGGTGCCGGGGCGGCGCTGCTGCTGGGCGCCATCGTGGTCCGGCTCGTACGCCGCGTGCGCGCGGCCCGCGCCTCCTCCCGCGCCCAGCCCGCCCAGCCCGACCAGCCCCAGGAGCAGGCGTGAGCACCAGCACCGACGACGAGCGCTCCAGCATCCTCGGCTCGTCGGCAGTGATGGCCGCGGGCACCACGTTCTCGCGCCTCAGCGGCTTCATCCGGGCCTCGCTGCTGGCCGCGGCGCTGGGCAACCTGCTGCACGCCGACGCGTTCAACATCGCCAACACGATCCCGAACATGCTCTACATCCTGCTGGCCGGCGGCGTGTTCAACGCGGTGCTGGTGCCCCAGCTGGTGCGGGCGCTGCAGCACGACGACGACCGCGGCGAGGCCTACACCAACCGGATCGTGACGCTGGCCGGGCTCTTCCTGGCTGGCGTGACGGTGCTGCTGGTCGTGGCCGCGCCCCTGGTGGTGGGCCTCTACACGACCGACTGGCCCCCGGAGGTGCGCGAGTCGACGATCGACTTCGCCCGCTACTGCCTGCCGCAGGTCTTCTTCTACGGCATGTTCGTGCTGGTCGGGCAGATCCTCAACGCCCGCGGCACGTTCGGGCCGATGATGTGGGCCCCGATCGCCAACAACGTCGTGGCCGTGGCCACCCTCGTGGTCTACCTGCTGGTCTTCGGCGCCGCCCGCGAGTCCGAGCGGTTCGCCGGGTTCAGCGCCTCCGAGGAGCTGCTGCTGGGCCTGGGCTCCACCGCGGGCATCGTGCTCCAGCTGCTGGTGCTGCTCCCGTTCCTGCGCCGCGCCGGCTTCCGGTTCGTGCCGCGCTTCGACTTCCGCGGCACCGGCCTGGGCCACACCCTGCGCCTGGGCGGCTGGACGGTCGGCTTCGTGGTCGTCAACCAGGCGGCGTACACGGTCGTGATCAACCTGGCCTCGACCGGCACGGCCGGCGGCGACCCCGACGGCACCGGCGCGACGATCTACTCGGCCGCGTTCCTGATCGTGATGGTGCCGCACTCGATCATCACGGTCTCGCTGGCCACCGCGATCCTGCCGCGGCTCTCGGCCCGCGCCGCCGGCAACGACCTGCGGGCGCTGGGCGAGACGCTCTCGTCGACGCTGCGCACCGCGCTGGCGGTGATCGTGCCGTTCGCGGCCCTGCTGCCGCTGCTGGCCCCCGACCTGCCGCGCATCCTGTTCGGGTACGGCGCTGCGGCCGACACCGTCGGCAACTACGTGCCGACGCTCGCGCTCTTCGGGCCCGGCCTGGTCTTCTTCACCGTCCACTACGTGGTGCTGCGCGGCTTCTACTCCCTCGAGCAGACCCGCACCGTCTTCCTCGTGCAGTGCGCCGTGGGGCTGACCAACGTCGGGGTCGCGCTGGCCCTGGTGCTCAACACCGGCCCCGCCGCGACCGCGCCCTCGCTCGTGCTGGCCTACGCGGCGGCGTACGCCGTCGGCTCGTTCGTCTCGTGGAGCGTGCTCTCGCGCCGGATCGGCGGTCTCGGCGGCCGGGCCCTGCTGCGCTTCGCGGTGCGCACCCTGCTGGTGGTCGCCGTGAGCACCGCGGTGGCCGGGCTGGTCGCCTGGGCGCTGCACCAGGTCGGCCCCGAGGAGAGCCGGGCGATGGCCGGCCTGCGGGTGGCGGTCGTGGGTGCCGTCGACGTGGCGCTCTTCCTGGTGCTGGCCCGGCTGGTGCGCCTGAGCGAGGTCACCGACGTGCTGCGCACTCTCACCCGCCGCGTCCCCGCCCCGCAGCGCGACTGACCCCCCTACGATGGCCGGAAGCCCGTCCACCTGCCGAGCCCCCGCGAAGGAGCGCAGTGCCTCACTCGATCCGGCCCGGTGACCTGCTCGCCGGCCGGTACCGCCTCGTCGACCTGCTCAGCGAGAGCGGGAACGGGCGCTTCTGGCGTGCCCACGACCGGATCCTCGAGCGGCACGTGGCGCTGCACGTGATCTCCGCCGATGACCCGCGCTCCGAGGGGCTGCTGCGGGCCGCCCGCCGCTCGGCGACCGTGCTCGACCCCCACATCCTGCGGGTGCTCGACGCCGAGGAGCTCGACGGCCTCTGCTATGTCGTCAACGAGTGGGGCACCGGCACGTCGCTCGACATCATGCTCGGCGCCGGCGGGGTCCTCTCGCCGCGCCGCGCAGCCTGGATCGTGGCCGAGGTCGGCGCGGCCGCCACCGTCGCGCACGGCGCCGGCGTCGCCCACGGGCGGCTCAACCCCGAGAACGTCCTGGTCGACCTGCACGGCTCGATCCGGGTCATCGGCTGGTGCGTCGACGCCGCCCTGCACGGCAACCCCGACCCGCGTGTCGAGGACGACGTCGACGACCTGGCCGGGCTGCTCTACGCCGCCCTCACCGGCCGCTGGGCCGGCGCCTCGGACTCCGCGGTGCCCTCCGCCCCCCGCGAGCACGGCCGGGTGCTGCGCCCCCGGCAGGTGCGGGCCGGCATCCCCCGCCCGCTCGACGTGCTCTGCGACGAGGTCCTCGACCTCTCCGGACGCGGTCGCGGCCTGCGGGCCCCCGAGTCGTCGCGCGGCCTGACCGCGGCGCTGGAGGACTTCGTCGGCGACCCGGCCGGCATCCCCGAGTCGCTGGTCGAGCGGCTGGTCTCGCGCGGCAGCGGCCCGGTGCGCTTCAGCGCCGTGCCCGAGCTGGGGCTGCGCCCGGCCGACGAGCCCGAGGTGGAGCCCACCCGCGTGGTGCGCGCCGAGGACCTGCCCCGCGACGAGCCGACGACCCCCGTGCCGGACGAGCCCAAGGCGCCCGAGGAGCCCACGGTCGCGGTGCCGCTGCAGGCACCCGCCGCTCCCGGACCGGAGACGGAGCCGGACGCACCGACCCAGGTGACCGAGATCGACACCGACCTCGACGCCGACCTCGACGCCGACACGGACACCGACGCCGGTGCCGAGCCCGGCCCCGTCGTCGAGCCGGAGGGCGACCTGCCGACCCAGGCCGGGCTGCCGTCCTTCGACGACGAGGAGCGGGAGGGCCGCAGCCAGCGGCCGGTGCCCGGACCGCCGCCGCCTCCGCTGGAGGAGCCCGCCCCGCGGCCCCTCTTCGCCCTGTCT
>NZ_JBDYKJ010000082.1:0-20367 GCF_040012395.1 Nocardioides sp. 31GB23
CAGAAACCTAGACAGAGAACGGCGTGCGCCACATCAGGCCACGCTCAGCGACCCACGGAAGGGTCACAAGAGCCCCATATCTCGCCCTGACCCGGCCTGAATCTCTCGTCGAGTCGGCCGAGACCTGCACGAGGTGGGCAGGGCAAGACCTGCGCCGGGTGGGCGCGAGATGTGGGCCGGGTCAGCGAGAGATGTGCGCCGGGTGGACGGGAGATGTGGGCCGGGTCAGCTGAGGGCGGCGATGCGCAGGACGGCCGCGGCCAGCAGCGACAGGGTGACCAGGACCAGCCCGACGAGCTGGAAGGCCGAGCGGCGCGGCCCGCGGGGGGCGTGCACCAGCAGCGCCGCGACCAGGGCTCCGCCGAGGAAGCCGCCGAGGTGGCCCTGCCAGGAGATGTTCGGCACCGCGAAGGTGATCACGACGTTGATGCCGACCAGGATGACCAGCTGGCGCATGTCGGCGCCGATCTTGCGGGCCACGACCAGCAGTGCGGCGAAGAGGCCGTAGATGGCGCCCGAGGCGCCCACGGTGGCGCCGTACTGGCCGGCGAACCAGAGCACCACGACCGAGCCCGCCAGCAGGGAGGTCAGGTAGAGCGCGAGGAAGCGGGCACGCCCCAGCACCGCCTCGAGCTGCGGGCCGATGATGTAGAGCGCGAGCATGTTGAAGCCCAGGTGCATCAGCTGCACGTGGGTGAAGCCCGAGCTGAGGACCTGCCACAGCGCGCCGTCGACGAAGCCCGGCAACCAGGTGCCGCTGCCCTCGCACACCGCGCGGGGCACGTCGAAGCCGCCGTCACCGGTCAGGCACACGCCGTTGGTGCGCAGCGCGAGCAGGTCGACCAGGCGGCTGCCCGAGCCACCGGTCAGCGCGATCGCCAGCCACACCCCGACGTTGAGCGCGATCAGCGCGATGGAGGTGCGGGTCGCGTCGGTGGGCCGCAGCCCGCCGTACGCCGTGCGGTTCTGGCGGGTCTGGCGCGCGCCGGCCGAGATGCACTCGGGGCACTGGAAGCCCACGGAGGCGTCGTGCATGCAGTCCGGGCAGATGGGCCGGCCGCAGCGCTGGCAGCGGATGTAGGTCTCGCGGTCGGGGTGCCGGTAGCAGACCGGCACCCCGACCCCAGGCGCCGGCTCGGGCGAGGGCGTCTGGCTCACGAGGTCGGGCGGTGGCGTTCGGTGCAGGCCGAGGCGGGTGCCTCAGGCCTCCACGATCTCCACGGACTCCATGACCACGGGCTCGACCGGGCGGTCGCCCGCACCGGTCGCGGTGCTGCCGATGGCGTCGACGACGTCGCGCGAGGCCTGGTCGGCGACCTCGCCGAAGATGGTGTGCTTGTGGTTGAGCCACGTGGTGGCGCCCAGGGTGATGAAGAACTGCGAGCCGTTGGTGCCCGGGCCGGCGTTAGCCATCGCGAGCAGGTAGGGCTTGTCGAAGACCAGCTCGGGGTGCGGCTCGTCCTTGAACGTGTAGCCGGGGCCGCCGGTGCCGGTGCCCAGGGGGCAGCCGCCCTGGATCATGAAGCCCGCGATGACGCGGTGGAAGCCCAGGCCGTCGTAGAACGGGCCGGTCTTGCCGTTGCCGGCGTCGTACTTCTTCTCGCCGGTGGCGAGGCCCGTGAAGTTCGCGACCGTCTCGGGCGCGTGGTTCGGGAAGAGGTTCAGGACGATGTCGCCCCGGTTGGTCTTGAGGATGGCCTGCGGGTCCGCCATGACTGCCTTTCGCGAGAGGGGGTACTTCTGGGTGTACGACGACGCGTCGTGCGTGCGGGACGATCCTCGCACGGAGGCGCAAAAGGCCCTCCTGCAGGTGACCTCGCACCACGCGGCGTGGCCCCCGTGGAGACACAGGGCGCCTGGGTGGGCCCGAGGCAGTCGTGGTCGAATGGATCACAAACCGAGGAGAGGAAGTGACGCGGATGCGTCTGCGCAGGAAGAAGTCCCTCATCGAACAGGCCGGTGACTACGTGGAGCAGGTCGTCGAGTCCGTGCGTCCCCAGGTCGAGTCGGCGGTCAGCACCGCCCGCGACGAGGCGCGCCACCTGGTGGCCGACGCCAAGGAGAAGGCGGGCCCGGCGCTCGCCGACGCCCGTGCCAAGGCGGGGCCGGCGCTGACCGACGCCCGCACCCGGGCCACGCCCTACGTCCTGGACGCCCGCGACCGTGCGGTCGTGCTGGGCCAGGAGGCCCGTGACAAGGCCGCGCCCGCGCTGAGCGACGCCAAGGCCAAGGCGGCCCCGCTGGTCGCCTCGGGTGCGGCGTACGCCGGCGCCAAGGCCACCGACCTCAACGAGCGTGCCGCGGCGCGCGCGGGTGAGCTGGGCGGCAAGGCCACCGGCAAGGTCGCCGAGCTCAAGGGCGAGAAGCCCAAGAAGAAGGGCTCCAAGCTGAAGAAGCTCGTCCTCGTCGGTGGCCTCGCGGCCGTCGTCGGGGTCGTGGCCAAGAAGCTGCAGGGCGGCTCGGAGTCGCAGAACTGGCAGTCCTCCTACGTGCCCACGCCGCCGGCGAGCGGCACGGGTGCAGCGGCGGCGACGACGTCGACCGGTGCGGGCGCGGCGCCCACCCCGGCCGCGCCGATGGCCGGCGCCAGCGACGACACGGGCGGCTCCTCGCCCGACGAGGCGCTGGCCGACGAGGCGGAGACCGTGCACCCGGTCACCACCCCCGACGAGCCGGCCGAGGTCGTCGACATCGAGGACGACAAGAAGGACAGCTGAGCGGTCAGCCTGACGACCGGCGTCGGGCGGCCCGGCCGGGGGACAGCTCCTCCGGCCGGTGCTGCTCGACCCAGTCGTCGATGCGCTGCCACCAGTCGTAGAGCCACGCGATGCGCTCCTCGCGACCCGCGGGGATCTCCTCGCGCGGCACCTGCCACCACCGCATCACCAGCCGCTTGTCCATCGGCAGCTCGCGCCACAGGTCGCGCACGGTCAGCAGGTGGTCGAGCCCGGTGTGGGCCACCATCACCACGTCGGCCTCCGGAGCCGCGTCGAGCGCGGCCAACAGCCCGCCGGGCCGCGGGGCCAGCACGTGGATCATCGTCTCCGCCCGGCGCGCCATCGCGTGCAGCCCCAGGCCGTCGAGACGCTCGATGGCCCGGTCCCGACGGGCCTGGGTGAAGTTGCCGCCCTCGGGGAAGATCACGAAGGCGTCGTCGCGGTCGAGGCCGGTGGCCAGCTCGGCGATCTGGGTCTCGAGGTCCTCGCCCGACCCGGGGCTGATCGCCCGGGCGGGCAGCCGGCGCAGCAGCGTGCCGACCACCGGGTCCCAGGCCAGGGTGTCCTTGAGGACGACCCGGGGCTCGCGGTCGTACCAGTCCATCAGCGCGTGCACGAGCGTGAACGAGTCACCCGGCCCGGCGTGGCGGCAGCAGACCAGCAGCGGCACGCCCGGGTGCGCGTCGGGCGCGGGCCTCTGGGTCTCGATGCGCAGCCGCAGCACCCGCCTGGCCTCGCTGAAGAGCACCCACATCGTGCCCTGCACCAGGTCGTAGTGCACGCCCTCCCAGTACGCCGAGCGCAACCGCGCGCCGAATCCGCTGGCCAGCCACATGCCCAGCAGCACCGCCAGCAGCAGGGTCTCGGCGGTGAGCGCGACCACCAGCAGCCAGGTCAGGCGCAGGGCCCGCCAGCGCCCGGGCACGAACGGCGAGAGCGCGGCGGCGCCGATGAGCCACAGCGGCAGGCTGACCCAGACCACCACGGTCAGGAGCACCACGAGGGGCGCCGTGAGGGCGCGGCGCAGGATGCTCACGCCGCGATCATGTCAGCCGCGGGGCCCGGGCCCGCTCGCTCCCGCTGCGCCCAGGGCGTCGAGGTACTCGCCGCTGGCCACCCGGGTCAGCTCGATGCGGCGCTCGACGTCGCGGAAGTCGGTGCCGGCCCGCACCGAGTCGTCGCGCGCCGAGGTGCCCCGGGCGGGCAGCAGGTGGGCCTCCACCTCGGGCGGCAGCTCGGCCAGCTCGCGGTTCATCCGGTGCCGGCGCGCGACCTCGAAGGAGACCCGGGCGACCTCCCAGGGCCGTCGCGGCGGCTGCAGCGGCCGGTCGACCCGACCGACCTGGAGCACGAAGATCCGGGTCGCGCCCAGCTGGTGCGCGCGCGCCACCGGCACCGAGTTGACGATGCCGCCGTCGAGGAAGTGCTCGTCGCCGACGCGGGCGGGCGGCAGCAGACCGGGCACCGCCGCGCTGGCGACCACGGCGTCGACGACCGGGCCGCTGTCGAACCAGTGCTCGGCGGCCCGCTCGATGCTGGCCGCGCAGACCTGCAGCGGAACGGCGAGGTCGGCGAAGTCGACGTCGCCGATCTCCTCGCGCAGCCGGGTGGCCAGGGGCCGCGCGGAGTAGAGGTGGGTGCCGGTCGCGACCGCGCGTCGTACGCTGCGCAGCGGGCGGTCGCCGTACACCTCGTGCCGGTTGGCGGCCACCGAGCGCCACAGCCCGGTGAGCCGCTCGACGACGTCGAGACCGGGGTCCTGGGCCAGGAACGCGCCGTTGATGGCGCCCACCGAGGTGCCGAGCACCAGGTCGGGGCGCACGCCCCGCTCGAGGAGGGCGGCCAGCATGCCGACCTCGACGGCGCCCAGCGCGCCGCCGCCGCCGAGGACGAACGCGGTGGTCATCTGCTCCTCCTCGGCGTGCTCGTCAGCGGGCCGCGGAGGCGGCGTCGCTGGGCTGCAGCGCGCGCACCCGGCGGGTGGCCCGGTGCTCGGCCCAGAAGCTGAGCAGCGGCACGGTGCCGGAGGCCAGGGTCACCGCGGTGAAGCCGATCTCCCAGTCGGCACGGCGCGAGAGCCAGAAGGCGCAGAAGAGGAAGATCATGTAGAGCCAGCCGTGGGCGACGCCGAGGTAGGCGGAGATGTCGGAGCCGAGCTGCCACCCGCCGCCACTGCCCTCGGCCAGCCACGCGGCGTCGGAGACCAGGTAGCCGTAGTGCAGGGGCAGGCCGATGAGGACCAGCACCACGAGGAGCACTCCCACGATCGTGGCCATCACCCGGTACGCCGCCAGCGGGGCGCGCAGCTCGTCGTTCACGGGCTCGACGCTACCGGGCGGTCCTCGGGCTCGTCCGCGCTCGGGGCCGGCTCGGCCGGTGCCGTGGTGAGGTCGCGCACGTAGCGCCACCACACGAAGCCCGCGAACCCGCCGAACAGCACCCACTCCAGGGCGTAGAGCAGGTTGCGCAGGCCGGTCGAGCCCGCGGCCCGGGGAAGCGCCGCCAGGTCGGCGGGCTCGAGGGCGTCGGCGCCGACCAGCGCGGCGTTGGCCTCGGCGTCGTGGTCGACGACGGCGTACGCGCCGTAGAGGTCCTGCTCGACGTGCTGGATCAGGTCGGCGGTGCGCACCTGCGGCACCACGTCGTCGCTGCGGTCGACGTCGGCGGCGCCGGTGCCCTCGGCCGGCTGCAACCAGCCCTGGACCGAGCCGGCGCCCTCCGGCGGGGCGGTGGCGTCGTCGGGCGAGGCCACCCAGCCGCGCACCACCGGGAGCGCAGGGGCGTCGGCGTCGTCGCCGACCGCCAGCGGCGTCAGCACCCAGTAGCCGTCGGTGCCGTCGTGCTCGCGACCCTCGACGTAGACGGTGCCCCCGGGCACCCAGGTCCCCTCGACGGTGACCGGCTGGCCGACCGAGGGGGCCGGGAACGGGTCGTCGGGTCCCATCACGTCGCCGAGCGCCACCGGCTCGGCCCGCGTCAGGTCGCGGGCCTCGGCCTCCTGCTGCGCCTGGTAGGCGGCGTACTGCCACCAGCCCAGTCCCGCCGCCGCGGCCACCAGCACGAGCGCCAGGAGGTGCGCGCCCCAGTAGCGCGGTGCCAGGGCCGTCATCACCCCTTCAGGATAGGAGAGCGGACCACGGGGCTCGTCGCCGCGGCTTTCTCGACAGGTGGTCAGACCACTTGACCACCGGGCCGCACCCATCTACGGTCCGAGCATGCCCCTGCATCCCGTGCACCGCCGCTCCGTGCCCGACGAGGTCTTCGACCAGGTGCTGGCCGACGTCGTCGACGGCGAGCTGTCCCCCGGCGAGCCGCTGCCGAGCGAACGCCGTCTGGCCGAGGTCCTGGGTGTCTCCCGGCCCGCTGTGCGCGAGGCGCTGCAGCGGATGGCCGCGACCCGGCTCGTCGACGTGCGCCAGGGCGGCGCCACGCTGGTGCGCGACTTCAAGCGCTCCGCCGGCCTCGACCTGCTGCCCCGCCTGCTCGTGCGCTCGGGCACCCTGGACGCCGCAGTCGTGCGCAGCATCCTGGAGGCCCGCCTGGCGATCGGGCCCGCCGCGGCGGCACTGGCCGCCGAGCGGGGAGGCACCACGCTGGCGGCGACGCTCACCACGACCCTCGACGACCTGGCCGGCACCGACGACGGGGTGCAGCAGCAGGTGCACGCCCTGGCCTTCTGGGACCAGGTCGTCGACGCCGCCGACTCCGTGGTCTTCCGCCTCATGTTCAACAGCCTGCGCGCCGCCTACGAACCCGCGCTCGAGGCGCTGGCGCCGGTGATGGCGGCCGAGGTGGGTCACGTCGAGGCATACCGGGTGCTCACCGCTGCGATCGCCGCGGGCGACCCGCACACCGCCCGGGTCGCCGCGCAGAGCGTGCTGCGCCCGGCCACCACCAGCCTGATGGAGGCGCTCGACGCGCTGGGCAGCACGAAGGAGGAGCGATGAGCACCGACGGAACCGAGCAGACCGGACGGCTCGACCCGGAGACGGTCGACGCCCTGGCCGCCGAGCGACTGGCGGCCGAGGAGGCCCGGATCACCGGTCAGGCCCGGCGGCGCGCCGGCCTGTCGCTGCGGGGCGCCTGGCGGGAGTTCTGGCGCCACCCCAGCCCGCCGATGATCGCCACGTTCCTGGTCGCCTCCGTCGTCGGCCGGGTGCTGCTCGGCTCCGGCAGCTGGTGGGAGCTGGCCTTCCCGGTCGGCCTGGTCGCGGCCTTCCCGCTCATCGAGTGGGTCGTGCACGTCGCGATCCTGCACTGGCGCCCCCGCAGCCTCGGGCCGCTGCGCATCGACTCCCTCCTGGCCCGCGAGCACCGGGCACACCACGCCGACCCGCGGCTGCTCCCGCTGGTCTTCATCCCGTGGCCGGTCCTGGTCTGGCTGCTGCCGGCGTACGTCGTCGTGGCCTGGCTGGCGGTCCCGACCCTCGCGGGTGCAGGCACCCTGCTGGTCTCGGTCTACGCGCTGATGCTGGGCTACGAGTGGAGCCACTACCTGGTGCACAGCGACTACCGGCCCCGCTCGCGCTGGTACCGCGCGCTGTGGCGCAACCACCGGCTGCACCACTACAAGAACGAGAACTACTGGTTCACCGTGACCAGCGCCGGCACGGCCGACCGGCTGCTGGGCACCTACCCCGACGCCTCGCAGGTCGAGACCTCGCCCACGGTGCGCAGCGTGCACGCCGCGGGCCACTGACCCCCGACGAGCCCGGTCAACCCGGTCCGCCCGAGCAGCAGCATCAGCCGGCGCAGGCCGCGAACGGCAGCGCCCGGCGCAGCGTGAGGGCGGCCGCCCGCGGCGGCGAGGCGATCTCGTAGCCCAGGCGACCGTTGGAGGGGTCCGCGGCTCCGCCGGTGAAGACCTCGGAGAAGGAGTCGTCGCCCGCCGCGCTCTCCAGCCGGTCGAAGAGGTCGCGGCGACCGGCCCCGAGCCGTGCGGTGGCCAGGACGCTGCCGAAGGAGACGGTGTAGGCCTCGAGCTCGTCGAGGGCGTCTCGGCCGGGCTCGTCGACACAGCCGAGCTCGAGGTACGTCGACGTGGCCGGCCCGGCGACCAGCTCGGCCAGCCGTTCGCCGCCCCAGGGCTCCTCGACCTCCTCGGCGACGCCCGAGAGCACGAGGCTCTCCTCGGCGAGCACCGTGGCGCCGCGCAGGGGCCCGACCCCCGCCTCGACGGCGCGGCGCAGCACGCCGGGGTCGATGATCGCGGCCCACGACTGCACGAACCCGACCTCACGGCCGGTGTCGTCGAAGAGCCGGGCCTCCCACCGCACGTCCTCCTGGCCGAGGGAGAAGTCCCGCTGCAGCCGCTGCTGCACCGGGCGCAGCAGCCCGTCGGCCAGCAGCACGGTCTCGGTCTCGGCGCGGCGCCAGAAGTCGGCCCGGTCGCCGGCCCCCAGGTCGCTGGCCAGGTCGACCACGCCCAGCTGCAGCGCCACCTGCTCGTAGTCGGTGACCGTGACCCGCGCGACGTCGGCGGGCACGTAGTCGAGCACCGCCCGGGCGGCGGGGGGTCGCTGCTCGGTGACGGCCGCCGTGGCGAGCGGCACCGCCGGCTCGTTGGCATCGGGCGCCTCGATCGGGCTGCTGCACCCGCTCAGCGCCACGAGGGCAGCAGCGAGCGCCAGGACCGGTCGAGAGAGCACGGCGCAGAGTCTGCCACCGCCCGGCCCGGCCCACGCGGGGATCCCCTGGATGCGACCCGACCCATGAGCCGACGCCAGTTCCTCTACGTCGGCGCGGTGACCGCGCGGGCGGTGGCGGCCACCGCCGGGTCCACCTCCCGCACCTGGTGGGTGCGCACACCCGGTCCCCCGGCGAGGTGCTCGAGGACGTCGAGGGTCGGGCTGCGGGCCGGCGGCGGGGAGACCCGGTCGTCACCGTCGCGCCACCCGAGGGCGTACAGCAGCAGGGTGATCTCGCCGCGCCACTGCCCGACCGGTACGCCGCTGCCGGCCACGGCCAGGGCCATCCAGCCGGCCTGCCGGTCCGCGTCGCTGGTGCCGAGCGGAAGTCGCCCCGCCACGTGGCGCAGGAGGGACTGCGGGTCGGCGCCCAGGCGCCGGGCAGCAGCGGTCGGGGCCAGCCGGCCCTTGCGCAGGCTGACCAGGCCCAGGGCCCGGGCGGCGGTGCGGACGTGGGCGACGGGGAAGGTCATGTCCTCTCGGTTGGCCCGGCCGAGCCACCACTCGCTCACCCCCAGCCGGTCCGCCAGCTGCTCGACCACCGCCGGCGGCAGGTAGCCGGCCGCGGTCAGCGTCACGCCGTCACCGATGACGTCGAGGAAGGTGCGGTAGGTCCCGGTGAGCCGTGCCGCCTGCTCGTCGCCGACGTCGGTGGGACCGTGCGACAGCGGACGGGCCAGCACCTCCCTGAGTTGGCGGGAGCCGTGGCGCTCGAGCTCCTCAGCCAGCGATGCCAGCTCGGCGGTGACGGTGGCCGGCTCGGCTGCCGCCGCGGCGAGCGCGAGGTCCACCGGGGCCGGGTCGAAGGCGTCGGGGTCCCAATCGTCGGGAAGCCAGGCGTGCGCGTGGGCGGGCCCGTCGAAGGCGGCGGGCAGGTGTGCCGCGTCGTACCCGCTGCGCACCCAGGCCGCCAGCTCCTGGTAGCTGTCGACCCCGCCACAGTCCTCGGGCGGGCAGGCCATCCGCCCGCCCGTGCAGCGCGGCGCCCCGGGCGGTTCGTCGAGCACCGCCTCGACGATCAGCCGGTGCTCCCAGCCGTCACCGAAGTCGTACTCGTACCAGAGCTGGTCGCCCCGCTGCGCGACCAGCTGGTCGAGGCGCACGCCGTCCTCGAGCGTGCCCTCCTCGCCCTCTTCGACGTCGAAACGGGTGACGAACCCGGGCGCACGTGGTTCGCTGCCGGTGCGGAACCGGTGCAGATGGCAGTCGTACCACCCCATGGCTGCCTGGATGACGTCGTGCAGCGCGGGCAGGTCGAGGTCGCCCGGGAGCTCGAGCCGGCGCCAGACCGGCGGCTTGGCGCCGTGCAGGTCCAGGCGCACCCGGAACCCGCGGACCTCGGCGGGGACCTGCAGCAGCCTCGGGGCCTCGACGGCCCGCAGCCGCTCGAGCAGACTGCTCACCCGGCCGTTCAGCAGGCCTTCGAGGAGCGCCCGGCTCTCCGCGGAGCCGGGGTCGGCCATCAGCTGCTCGACGAGGCGCTGGGCATCGGGCGGTGTCGTCACGGCACCAAGTCAAGCACCCGGGAGGGACGCCGCGGTGGTGGAGCCTAGGGGACTCGAACCCCTAACCCCCTGCTTGCAAAGCAGGATCTCCGACGCGCAGTGATTGGGCGTCTGAGCGGGGATTACGCGGTCAGTAGTGGACATAATTCCCCCGCAGTTGGCATTGTTTCCCCCACAGGTCCCCCAGGGACTGCTGGCCGGGCAAGGGGTTAGCAAGAGCGGGGGTTGTGGGGAGGAGGTCCCAGCGATGGCGCGCAAGCGAGGATTCGGGGAGCTCGAACGCCGCCGCAGCGTGACGGGGGTGGTGACCTATCGAGCGCGGTACGCGATGCCGGACGGGACCCGCTACTCCCGCACCTTCGGCACCAAGCTCGACGCCGAGGCTTGGCTCGCTCTGGAACGGTCGTTGATCGACCGGGACGAGTGGACACCCCCGAAGGCCCGCCAGCTCGCCGAGGCCAAACGGCAAGCAGCGGCCCGGGCGAACACCGTGGCGGCGTTCGCCAACCGCTACCTCGCCGAGCGAGAACTGCGGCCCAATACGATCTCGGGATATCGCCAGCTGCTGGCGACGCGGATCCTCCCGTACTTCGGTGAGATGCCACTGCGCGATGTCACCCTCTCGGAGATCAAGGCCTGGCGCGCATCGCTCGACGGGTCGACGGAGTCGACCAACGCGGCCGCGTACCGGTTGCTGCGCTCGCTGATGCAGGCGGCCGAGGAGGAGGAACTGATCGACCGGGCACCGCCCAAGATCCGCGGCGCCGGCTCGGCTCGCGTGAAGCGAGTCGCCGTGCCGGCGACGCTCGACGAGCTCGCGGTCATCATCGAGGCGATGCCCGAGCGACTGCGACTGCTCATCGTGCTCGCCGCGTTCGTCGGCCTCCGCGAGGGCGAGCTACTCGAGTTGCGACGCTCCGACATCGACGGCGTCACCGGTCGGGTCAGCGTCACCCGCAAGATCGACAAGGACATCATCCCCGGGGCGAAGGACGCCTGCCCCAACTGCGGCCGCGTCATCAGCGCACCGAAGACGGCCAGCGGAGTCCGTACTGTGCACGTCCCGCCGCCATTCCTTCCGATGCTGCAGAAGCACCTGCTCGAGCACACCGCTCCCGGGCCGACTGGGCTGCTATTCGCCGGCGACCGGACCGACCACATGAGCGTGCGGTACCTGATGGACCGCTACCGGCCGGCGCGCGAGGCCGCCGGTCGCCCGGACCTGACCATCCATCACCTGCGCCACACAGCACTCACCATCGCTGGCCAGCACGGAGCTACCGCCGCGGAACTCCAAGCTCGCGCCGGCCATGCCTCACAGGCGGCGATGGCGATCTATCAGCACGCAACCCTCGACCGCGATAAGTCGATCGCCGAGAGGATCGGCGAGACGTATGACACGTGGCATGCTAAGCAAACGACCTGAGCGACGGCACGGCGAAGGTCAGGTTGGGGTCAGTTCCTGCGTCAGCCAGTCGTGCTCGCGCAACGCAGCCAAGGCGGCCTGCACGTGCTCGCCGGTGAACATCCTCGCCTTACGCGACGACCATTCCCAGACCTGTTTGATGAGCGCTTCATCATCCGCAGTCGCATCGTGCGTGGCCAGCCAGTGCACCGTCGCGAGAAGTTCGAGCCCGTAGGCGGACTCGAATCCGGCAGCCAGATCGAGAACCCGGTCGATACGAGCGCGTGTGTCATTGGAGTCCTTGAGCACCAACTCGGCTTCCTGTGCGGCTCCCGGAAGGACCGCCAACGGCTCCGCCTCGGCAACTGACGCGCTACCGTCGCCGTAACCGCTGAGGAAGTGTCCCTCGACGATGTTGAGGACATGGCGGAGGTTGTCCGCATACGGTCCGTACCGGTTGGCCGCGAACTTCAGACGCAAGGGCTCACCAGCAACCTGCAGGAAGTACATGAGCTTCTGCGACTCGATCAGCCCAGGCGCCATAAACGACTGGAGCGTGTAACGATCAAGGAGTTCCACCAGTGCTGCACGACCCGCCGTCATCTCCGGCCGCTTGGTTGCCGTTGCGATCTCGCTCGCAGCCGGGGCGCCGTCCGGCGCGAAGATAAGGACGTCGACGTTCGGCACCTGTTCGAACGCTGCTACGATCCGCGGCTCGACATCTCCCCAGTCCAGGCCGCCGTTCCCGCAGCCCAGCGGAGGCACGGCGATCGACTCGATGCCGAGCTTCCGGATGACTTCGACTAGGTCGGCGAGTCCGGCCTCAATGTCCTTGAGCTTGGACCGCGACTTCCAGTGGCCCTTGGTAGGGAAGTTGATCACGTATTTCGGGCCGGTCATCTGGTCGGTCGGCCAGACCTGGACATGGCCTAGGCGGATCTCGCCAGACTTGGCCGCCTTGCGGTAAGCGTCGTACATAGCCGGGTAGGCCTTCTTGAACTGAAGCGCGATGCCCTTGCCCATCACACCTTCGGTGTTGACGGTGTTGACCAGCGCCTCGGCCTCAGCGCGCAACAGGTTCCCGGACGTGTGCTTGATCATCTCACCTCCAGCATGCCTCAGAAGTACCAGCGGGGTCGCACTGCCACGCGTGGCGCGGAGTCAGACTCGCCGATCAGCCCCTGCACCTCGTCAGCAACAGTCTGGCTCTTGGCACCGACAAAGAGGAACGCTTCCCAAGGGACCGCGCTCAGCACCAAGCATTCGGCCATTCGGCGCTCCCGACGATCTGGGTACGCCTCGGTGTCGAACCAGTACGTCTCACCCATGAGCGGCCAATCAATGAACCCGTCGGCAGGTTCGCCATCACGAAGCTGAATGAAGTCGGTGTAGTCGAGAACGGCGTTCCTGTCGGTGAGCACCGGATCGACTCCAACCTCGAGGAGCTTCTCGACTGTGGTAGCGAGATAGACCAGTCGATCGGTGCCCTGGGTGTAGCCGGGGACGTTCCCCATGTGAATCGAATAGAGCATCGGGCTGCGCGGGGCGAAGTAGAACGGGACGTAGTCCGCGACCACGCCGCCCGGCTGGACGGGTACCGGCCGAGTAGCGCGACGCGCCTTGATCCCGGTGTTGCCGACCTCGATTGCCAGCAGGCCATCCGCTTGCGCCTGGCGGTCGCACAACAAGCCGGACTCGACGACGGTCGGCAGATGCTCGATTCGTGTGAAGTGATAGACCCGCGTCGGCGTCGGTCGTGGCACTGGCGGCGGGCTCCTCTCAATGTCGGAGGGACGATCGTCCCACTGATCGTGCCCAACTCCGACGACACCCGAGGCAGCCGAGGCACTTTTCAGGATTACGGAGGAGGAGGGGACCCCGACCCAGCCCAGGGCTAGGGTCCCCTCCTCGTTCGATTCGGATCAGGCGGCGGCGCTGCTCGCACCACCCGCGTAGTCACGGACCCTGATGGCCGCCTGGTCGGCGGCGTACTTGCTGGAGAAGGACTCTCCGGACGCCGCGACCTTGTCGGAGCCGCGCCACGCCCGCCACCGCCAGGCGCCGCCGGCATCCTGGTAGACGTCGTAGCGCGCCGTCTTGGCGCCGACCTTGAACGCTGACGCCGCCCGCTGGGCGTTGGAGTTGGACGCAAAGGTCTCGCCCGCCCACGCCACCATCTCGTTGTTGCCGGCGTACAGCCACCAACTCGCCTGCCCCGCCTGGGTGTTACCTACCTGGAACCGCCACATGGCGATCCTCCTGTCTCGCACAAGGTGCGACTTGTTGCACGAGCTCGAGACTGGGTGATGTCATGTGGTTGCCGTACGGCGACATCTCATGTCCCGTGCACCTCAGCGCCCGGCCTGCCAGCCGGGCGCTTTGGCATTTCGCGCGGTTTCTTCGCCACCTGGGTTCAGGTGACGACACCAGTCCAGCAGCGGCGCTGCCCCACGGCAGAGTGACACGCCGAAGATGCGGGCCCGATTTCGCCAGCAAATCGCGCGAATAAACACCGTTGTAGTTCGGCGTTTCTGCGGCTCACAGAGACGGTCTGCCGCCACACTTAAGGCCTACGGACCTCGATAGCGCGCGAATAGGCGGACACCATGAATGCGGACGACCAGAGCATTGGCCAGATCGCCCCTCCCTGCGGTCGGCTTTCCTGCAAGAAGCCCGTTGTTCAGGAACTTGGGCCCGGTCGTCGGAAGGAGTACTGCTCAGACACCTGCCGGCGCGGAGCCGACCGCGACTACAAGCGGGCGAAGGCTCACGTCGACACGTTCGAGGAGTACCTGCGTCGCTCCCAGCATGAGGTCGCCTCCTACGGCCGCAAGGCAGAGGCCGACGCGCTCAGCCCAGAACAACTCGGCCGTTTCGAGACCGCCGCTCGCGTCGCCTTTGCTCGGGCCGAGACCCTGGTGGAGGTTGGTGTGCCTGTCGACCTCGCCGCGGTTGAGCTTGCCGCTCTGGTCCAGGCACTCCGTCCTCTCATGACCGCGGGGGTGGGCTTCACCGCGCGATCAGCCTAGCTACTGGGGCGCGGATGCCAGCGAGTCTCACCAGCGAGCGGACGGGATCTGCCGGGGAGTTGCCTCGAGGTCCTCGATCCTGATTCGGATGGCCCGTTTGCCGCAGCGGTACGCCGGGAGCGTGCCGGCGGCGATCCAGCGGCGGATGGTCTTGACCGAGACCGACATGGCCTCGGCCGCTTCCTCGAGGCTGAGGTATACCGGGATGGCGCGGCGCTCAGCCATCGGAACGCACCTCCACCCGTGTGACCGTGGCCGAGGCGAGGAAGCCACGGGCCTCGGCGACGGTGATGTAGAGCCGGCCGACACCTTGGAACCGGGTCCATCGCGGGCCGACGCCGCGGCGGCGCCAGTCGCGGACGGTGCGCTGCGGTGTGCGGATGAGCTCGCAGAACTCCTCGAACAGGATCAGGTTGTTGTCGTCCCAGTCGTCCGGGATGCCGATGGGTGTCACCATCACGTCGCCTCTCGCCGTGGCCGCCGACCGATTCGGCGACTCCTACCTGGAGAAGCAACCTCTCGCTCCGCGAATCGGACATCTGTGACCGCTGCTGTCGAGACACGAGCCTCTCCTGGTCACCTATGTCATCCGGGCCGCTCCGGGCGATCAGTTGGCGCGAGGAAGTTGGTCAACGGTCGATCCCGCGGGAGGTCGGTGGCGGAGCCGGGATGGGCTGGGGTAGACGCCGTGGACCGTCTCGCAGCATGGCGGCCTGCAGTCCGGCGCTGGGTGCCGGCGCACTGGGTCCGTACCGGTCGATGTCGTCCGCGGCTCTCTCGGCGGCGTGCCTGGGCCCGAGGTCGGCGCGGTCGCGGTTGAAGACGTCGATCCATTGGCTGCGGGCGTCGTCGACAGTCTCGGCGACGAGGTGGACGGTGTTGCGGTGGCGGCCGCGGGTCATGCCGACGTACGCCGAGGCGGCGCCGGTCGCCTCGCCGAGTGCGAGGTGGGCGGAGTCGACGGTCTCTCCCTGGGCTCCGTAGGCGGTGGTGGTGAAGGCGAGCTCCACGTGATCGTGGACGTACGCGGCGGGCAGAGTGCGTCGGCCGGCACGGCCGGTGACGAGCAGGCTGCCGTCGTCGCCGATCGCGGCGACGGTCCAGGTGTCGCGGTTGGCGACGGCGAGGTCGCGGTCGTTGCGTCGGGTGGCGACACGGTCGCCGAGGCCGATCCGCTCACCACGACGCGTGGTGAGTTCACCAGACTGCTCACCAACGGAATGGCGGCGGTCGCGGATCGCCGCGTTGAGTGCGCCGACCTGGTCGCGGGTGTCGGTGATGACGAGTTGGTCACCGTCATCGGCACGGGCGGCGCCGATCGCGGCCAGGGCCGCGGTGCGTTCGACCTCGCTGGCATGGACGACGACTTCTCCGCGTTCGAGAAGTGCGTCGAAGACCTCACCGGCACGCTCACCGGTCCGCATGAGCAGGCTGAGTTCGGCGTACGCGGGATCGCTGAACCGGTGGACCGACTCGAGCTCGTGGTGGGCTTCGGGTCGCACCCAGCGTGCGGCGAGGTCGAGGACACCACCGCGGCCGACGGCCGGGAGCTGGTGGCGGTCGCCGAGGAGCGCGACGACTGCGTGGGCTCGGTCGGCGATGGCGAACAGCGCGCGGGCGGTGTCCTGGTCGAGCATGCCGGCCTCGTCGACGAGGAGGACGTCGCCGGGGAGCAGGCGGGCTCGGGCCTCGGGGGTGGCGTCGGCCTGTGACCAGTGGCCGTCCTCGTCCCAGCGGTAGCCGTGTTGGTGGGCGAGCCAGGCGGCGGAGAAGGCGTCGGTGCCGACCTGATGCTGGGCGGCTTGGGCGGCCTTGAGCGTGGGTGTGACGACCACGAGTCGACGATCGGCGTCGTCGAGTGCGTCGCGCGCGGCGGCCAGGGTGGTGGTCTTGCCGGTGCCGGCGGCGCCTTCGATCACGAGCAGGCCGGCGTCGCCGGCGAGGGCCGTGACGACGCGGCGTTGCGCGGGGTCGAGGTGGTCGACGCCGCAGAGCCGGACCGCGTCAGTGGCCGGTCGTGCGGAGCGGGCAGCGATGCTGTCGGCCAGGTCGGCTTCGACGGCGAGGACGCGTTCGGACGTCAGGCTGCGGACGTGCTCCGGGACGTCATCGCGTTCCAGCAACGGCACGCACCGTGTTCGCGCGCGGTCGGCGATGTCCTCGACCAGCTCGTGCCGCACGGGCCGTTCAGCGACCACGCCGATGGGGGCGATCAGTCGTTCGGCCTCGCCGCGGATGTCGGCTGCGTTCCATGCCGAGCGCTTGGCGCCGAGTCGGGTGAGCACGAGGTCGGCGGCGACGTCGCGGTTGAGCCGTCCGATCTGGAGACCCGGCTCTGGCGCGCGGCTGGTTGGCGGCGTGAAGCCGAGGTCGCGCAGCTCGCTGTTCCATGCGGCTACGAGGTCGGCGCCGCCCTGGGGCACGACCTTGTCGGGTCGCGCGTCCGCCCACGCGCGCCGGTCCCAAGTCCGGCGCAGTCGCGGGCCTGGCTCTTGGCCGGGGTGCTCGGCGCGCCATGCGGCCTCGTACTGGTCGACGTTGCGGTTGATCTGTGCGGCGCGCTGGCTGAACCCACCGACGTACGGCGCGAGCTGCTGGACCTCTCCGTCGACGTCGATGCTGTAGCCGTGGCCCGCGAGCGCGGCACGGAACTCGGGGTCGCACATCACGGCGGCATGACCGATCCCGTTGAGCGCCTCGATGCTGTCCACGACGCCGACCGAGTGCAGTCCACGCCACGCGCCGCGCGCGAAGACGCGTGCGTTGATCTGCACGTGGAGGTGACGGTGCGGGTCGCCGGCGCGCGAGGTGTAGTGACGCACGACGGCCGCCTCGACCATCTCCACCGGCACCTGCACCTGCCGGCCGCGCGGCCCGACCCGGGTGGTGGCGTGCTCGGCCACCCACCCGATCACCTCGCTCGCCGCCCGATCCATCGCCGCGTCGTACGCCGCTGCGATGTCGGGGTGAAGTGCGGCGGCGAGCGACCAGGACTTCGGCCCGTTCACCACGACCTCGACGAACCGCAGCGCCCGTGCATCCTCGCGCAGCCGGCCCTTGGCAGCGCCGGTCAGGACGTCGTACCCGGCCACCCAGCGCTCGTACGTCGGGCCGTCGAGGTCGCCGACGCGCTGCACGGCTCCGGGGCCGGCGAGGTAGTGCTCGGCCAGGCCGCTGCCTTCTGTCAGGTAGTAGTCGTCGGCGCGTGAGTGGTCGGCCTCGACGTAGGAGCGCGCGGCCGCGGCGGAGCCGCGGTAGAACTTCACTCCTCCGTGCATCGGCCTCGTCACCGCCCGTCAGTACTCGTCACCTAGCCTTGAAATGACGCTCGGCCCGCCCCGAGGGGCGGACCGATCTACGGACCTTCGTAGCATGCGTGCCGCTCGATTTAGAAGGCGTCGCGGCGGCTCTGCTCTGAGCGACTTGAGAACTCGTCACTGCACGTCAATAGGCTCTACAAGGCGCGTGACTTGCGGCGGATCTGTTGCGAAAACGGTCAAGCGAGAGCGCGCATCGAGGATCGGCCGAGTCACCAGTCGGAACGCCTAATGCGACTGTCCATCAGGATCGCCCACGTGTACGCAGAGCCCTGCCTATCCTTGATGTCACTAGGCCTCGCGGCGGGCATCTGCTTAGCGGCCTTCGAGAAGTTCGTCTTCGAAAGTGACCGATTGATCTCGGAGCCGTCGCGCGTCACCCTCAGGTAGTCGCCAGGGACCCGGTAAGTGAACGGGAGCCCGGTGGTCGTCACGAACTCCTCGCCCGCGTGGCGTCGGATTCGGTCCCAGACCGCCTCGAAGTCGTACACCTCCGTCACCTCTTCCTCCGTGCCCGGCGGGGCGAACTCCCCGGAACCCATTCAATACCTTCGACGCTTCCCGCGTTGAGGGCCGCCGAGATGGCACCTTGGCTGATCTCGTCGGCGCCGTAGTTGGCCGACGGCTGAGCGGCGATTTCTCGCACCGTCATCTCGGCGGCCTCAGGCTTGGACGAGAAGGCCTCAATGATGTGCGCTGGAACGCTCCGTCGAGCACCGCGCGTCGAAGACCTACGAGTTTCGGCGGGACTACCGAGCTGTGCCGCAACGAAGTCTTCGGACGCGGCCAGTTGAGTGGCCGCGTCGAAGGTGCTCGCAACCGACTCTTCCATCCAGTACGACGACGGCTCGCCCTCGTCCCAGTTGATCGGGATGGGTCTCCCCAAGGAGGACGCGACCTTGCCAGGCCAACTGAGTAGTCCTGCCACTCCCCGTTCGCCAGAGTCGAGATCAATGAGCTGCGCAAGATCAGGGGCTGCGACCTTCTCGGGGGCAAGATCAATGAGCGTCCGGAGAAGCTGCCGAGTAGTGGTGTTGAGCGCCAACCACATCCGCGCAGCGGCCTCGACCGAAGCGTCTTCAATACCCCACGGCTCTTCGGCCGTCGGGTCAAGTTCCTCGGTCACAGGGATGCCGATCGGTTGCTCCGCGTCCTCTGGACAAGGCCAGATCGCCACGATCCGCTCGATCAGGCGTGACGTTCGCTCTCGGATCAACGGCTCGCTCCAGGTCTCAGGATGCGCGTGCACCAACGCCGAGTTCAGCTTGAGCTGGCTGTGCTGGAGCAGGTAGTCACGCTTTCCCTTCACGCCCAGGCCGCGGGCGTCAGCCTCAGCGTCGGTCCACGGCCGATTCGACAGGGTTGGGTTCAACTTTCCATTCACGAGGGTGAGGTTTCCCAGCGTGTGCACCCTCTCGTCGCGCTGCTGCCCCGCGATCACGTCGTGCGCGATGTCTGAACCCCAGTGTTCGCGCCATGCCACTGGCATCACGTGTTCGATAGTGAGTCCGCGTGGTGCTGCCTGACCCTCCCCCAGTGGCCCGCGCGCGTCGTCCTCAAGGGCCTCGAGAACCATTCGGAGTCGGGGGCGCGTCATGGTCTTGTAGAGGCGGTCGTTCTGAAGCGCGAGCACGACGCGAGTGTCGTTCGGCCAGTAGCGCGACTCCGCCGACTGGCCCGCGAGGAATCGATCTGCACTCTCCCCGGCCTTGCTCGGACCACCGCGCTCGAGTGCCCGAAGCAGGTCGATCATCGCGTTGTTGTGATCCTTGGTCGTCGCCCTGACGAGTGCGCGACGCACCAACCAGCTCTCGATCGCCAGAAGGGCGGAGTCGCGCTCGGCGGCCGGCATCACCGTCTCTCCGTGCCGGGTTAGCCACAAAAACACTGGGGCAACAACCTGGGTGTCCATGGCTTGGAGCACGCGGTAGTAGAAACGTCCGACCGGCGAGGTCTGGGGCAAGTTCTCCCATGAACGATGCACCTTGGCATCGGCTGCAATTTGCTCGAAGAGGGCGGAGATGTCGACGTCGGGCTTGCTCACGATGCTGTCTCGGAACTCGGTGAAGACGCGATCCGTCGGGACGTCACGCTGAAGGTTCATCACCAGCCACCGGTGCATGAACACATCAATCCTGGGACGGAGGCGTCTGCCCTGTGCCACCTGTTGACGCCAGTAGTCGCTGTCGAGCTCTCGCCAGTGAGCCTTGTAGAGCTCTTCGACGGCGAGGCCTTGGGCGGCAGCCACCTGGAACATCAGGTTCTTGACCAGGTCTGCGGCCAGGAGTGGCGATCCCCGGTGATTGAGGGTCTCGAAGATGACTTGAGCGTTGTCACCAGGCTCCAAGTCGATCATCACCAACCGGAGCTTCTCCCGCAAGGCGGTCGTGAGAGCCGCAAGCCGCGCTCCTGTTTCGACAGGCACGTCGTCGGCCATCGACCATTCGCGTACGGCTGCCGCGAAGTAGGCATGTGCCTGGGCGATGGACGACTTCGACATCTCCAACGTAGGCCGGACGTCGTCCTTCATTGCCGCACGGTAGGCATCCTGGTCTCGATCAGTCGGCCACACCTTGAAGACGTGGTCGGGGTCGACAGCCAGGTCGCTGTTGTTCTCGACGATGACTCTTAGCCCGGATCCACCGATGGACCGGGCCGGGATGGGTTGATCGTCGGCGCCGCGGAGTGAGGATGCCGGGGCGCGAGG
>NZ_JBDYKJ010000083.1:0-19801 GCF_040012395.1 Nocardioides sp. 31GB23
AGGCCGCTGCGACGACCCAACGAGGGTGGTCTCTCACCACCCCTCGACACACACAGCGCCTCGTGGCGCACAGCTCCGCCGCGAAGAAAGCCGCCGAGGTCTTCAAGATGTGGTTCGCCCGCCGCAGCTCGCGGACTTCGCGCTCGAGGTCGGCCAGCCGCTGCGCATCACTGGTTGTGGTGCCGGGCCGGACGCCACCGTCAATCTCGGCCTGTCGGACCCAGTTGCGCAGGGTCTCAGGGTGCATGCCGAGCTGGTCGGCGACACGGGGCGATCGCGCCCTGCTTTGTCGCCGGGTCCTGGCGGAGCTCCACCGCCATCCGGGTGGCCCGCTCACGCAGCTCGTCGGGGTACTTCCTGGGTGCTGCCATGACTCTCATCCTCCATGGATTGAGAGCCTCCATCAGACCCGAGGCGATTCAACCCCGAAAGCCTGCACGGGCGTGGCGGGTAGAGAACAGAGGTGAGTCATGAGGAAACTTCCGGCAAAGCTGGCCACCCAGCTGTACGGCGCGGCCGAGCTCATCGCGGAACGGGGGCTGGACGGCACCAAGATCGACGACATCGCCGAGGTCACGGGTATCCCCAAAGCCACCATCTACTACCACCTGGACGGGAAGAACGGGGTGCTGGCATTCCTGCTGGGTGACCTGCTCGACCTCATCGCAGGGGAGGTCGGTGTCGCCGTCTCAACTCAGGAGGACGCGCGGAGCCGCCTCGAGGCCGCCGTTGCCGCGCAACTGGCCGTCATGGTCGAGCACCCGTTCCTGTGCCGGGCCCTGGTGGGCGACCTGGGGCGAGCCACCCGGCTGCCCGACCTCGCCGATGCATTGCGCAGTGCGTTCTACGAGCCGATCGAGCAACTGCTGGCCGACGGGTCACTGCGCCGGGTCGCCGACCCGAGTGCGGTCGCCATGGGCGTCTTCGGTGCCATCACCGTCGCCGGCCTCAGCGCCGCAGTCGAAGGTCCCTCAGAGGATCCGTCTGCGGATGCGGCACGATTCGCAGCGGCGATCTGCGCATTGATCCTCAACGGCCTTGCGACCCCCACCACGCCCGAAGATCGCGAGCCATGAGTCGCGCCCAATCCACAGTCAGTTGTTTCACTGGACAGACTGTCCGCGCCGTGACGTGGGAGCGCGTGGTGCGGCCCGGGGGAGATGAAAGGCGAACATCGCACCCCCGTCTGGCTGGGGTGTGTACCGGACGTCACCGCCATTGAGCAGAAGAAGACGCCGGACGATGTAAAGGCCGAGCCCGCTGCCCCGCTCCCGGCCCGATCGAGACGCCTCAGATCGGGTGAAGCGGTCAAACAGATGTGGCTCGAACTCCGGCGGCACCCCTGGACCCGCGTCCGCCACCTCGACGGCAACCGAATCGGTGTCCGTGCGGATGTTCACGACGACTGGTTCTGCGCCGTACTTCAGAGCATTGGTCACCAAATTCGTAACGATCTGCGTCAGGTGTCCGCGGTCAACAAGCGCCGTGGTGTCTCCCGTTGCGCGAAGGGTGATAGACGACGTCAAACCGAGATTGTCTAGGACTTCGCCAGCCACCTCGCTCACGCTCACCGGCGCGGGATAAACGACGAGACCGCTGTCGTCCAGTTCCGAGACCGTCAACGTGTTTTCGAGCAGCGCTTGCACTGAATGCGCCGCTGCCTTCGTCTTCTGCAGGAAGCTGCGGCGCTCGTCGGCGCGCAGTGAATCCCAGGAGTCGAGAAGCATTTCGACGTACCCCGTGACAACCGACATGGGAGCGCGCAGGTCGTGCGACAGCATGGCAACCATGTCCCGAAGAGATGCCTCGCGTACCTTGCGATCTGTGATGTCCTGGATCTGAGCGATGAAGTACTGCGGCGCGCCGTCAGGATCCCGTACCAATGTGACCGACAGCTGCGCCCAAACGGTGGAACCCGACCCGGTGATGTAGCGCTTCTCCAGGTCGTACGCGTCGATCTCCCCGGCAAGCAGCCGACTGCTGTAATCCACGTGTGTGTCGAAGTCGTCGGGGTGGGTGATGTCCTGGAACGACCGTGCCAGCAGTTCCTGCTCGGAGTACCGCGTAAGGTTCGCGAACGCTTTGTTGACTTGCCGCAGGCGCCCATCGAGTTCGACCAGCGCCTTGCCGATGGGGGCGTGGTCGAAACTGAGCCGGAAACGTTCCTCGGATTCCCGGCGCGCTTGCGCCGTTGCCCGTGCCTCGGTGACGTCCTCTACGACTCCCATTGCTGCTACGACCTGGCCGGACTCGTCTCGAATGGGAGTCAGGTGCTGAGAGAAGATTCGGCCCGCAAAGGGCACGTCGATGGTGTTCGAGCGACCTGCGAGCGCGTCTCGGAACCAAGGCTCGGCCATGGTGACCGTCTCTGCAGGGAAGACATCAAAGAGGGTCTTGCCCTCCAGGGCCTCTCGGGAGAGGCCCAGCGCGGCGAGGCCGCTGCCGTTGACTGACAGGTAGCGCAGGCTGCGGTCAAAAGTGAAAATGGCATCGAGGTCGAATGCACGCATCAGGGGATGGTCTGCTGCTCGCGAGAGGACCTCCAGCGTACGCGACCAAGCGTCGGTTGAGTGCGCCCCGTCAACGTCTCCCACTGCCTCTCGTGTGGGATCGCCGAACAGGTCGTGTCGAACCTCAGACCGTGGAACCAAGGTGAACTCCGTGACTTGACCGGTGGTCGGCGGTATGCCCGAGATGGGACATACTTGAGATGGAAAAGGCTACGTCAACAAGCGCACAACGCACCGGATTACATATGTTGGCACAAGCGACGACCCGCGCTGCCCTGCGTACGGCACCTCACGGGAACCCGACGGTCTCATCTGGGAGGTGGAGTCCGTCGAGGACCAGCTGTCCGAGGCGGCGGAAGTCGTTGTCGCGGGCCTTGCTTTGCACCTGGAGGTGGCAGTTGCTAACTTCGCCCGTCGCGGGGTCGCGCAACTCGATCGTGCCATCGATCCCGGCGTCGACTGTGCGCTCATGCCAGACGTGATCCATGGCGCTGACCCGCTGGTGAATCAGGGCAATCCCAGCGTCGCTGATGTGCGTGCTGCGACTTGACCTGCTTACCGCCTCCCACCGGTACCTCGCTTCTGCCGAGGAACCTGGAGAGCCCGGCTCTTTGAGGGTACGAGTCACCTCCGACAGTTCGTGGCAGGCGCGGTTCAGTTGCGGTGCTACCGGACTTGTATGGGCGCGAAGCGTCGTCACCGGCCACGGCTCTTGGCTGGGATACCGGCGGTGAGTGGTGCCACTTCATTTCGCCCGGTAGGGCTTTGGTGCGTGTTCACCCTCGCCGGGACTCGTTCATTGCTCGGCATGTGCACCGTAACCACCGCGGAGGCCGAGCTTGTGGCGTCGATCGTGGCGTCGCTGGCCGCGCGCAGGGTCTCCGCGACGGGCGGGGGGAGTGGCACGAGGCGCTTGGCGAGGATGTCGGCGGGGGAGACCCAGACGACGTCGCCCTCGGCAGGCGGGGTAGCCAGGCCGGCCTCGACGTCGTTGTGAGCTCGGCGCGACAGGGCTCGGGCCGGGCCGGTGAGGTCGGGTGCGTCGGCCTTCTCGGCGACGACGACTGCGAGCTCGGAGCCGGCCTCGATCGCGCGCAGCGAGGCGTGCATTGCCTGGGGCAGTCCTGGGCGGCTGGCGATGACCTCCGGGCTGGCCAAGGTGGTCTTGTCGTGGGTGATCTGGCGGTACGCGGCGCGGACCTCCGCGGCCGCGCGTGCCAGTGGCTCCTCGAGGCGGGCTCCTGGGGGAGCGAGGTCGCCCCAGCGGCTGGCCAGGTTGCTCCAGGAGCGTCCTGTCTCGGCGATGGCGGGGATCAGGCGGTCGGAACGCTCGAGCGCGCCGGCAGTCGCGGCGGCGTCGACGAGGACCATGCTGGCGCCGGCGATCAGGCCCTGGGTGCGGGTGATCAGCAGGATGTTGGACGTTTCGAGTTCCCGGGCCAGCGCGCGGTGGGTCTGGATGTCCCAGTTGGCCAGCGCTTGCGCGAGCCGGCCGGGGTCGTCGACGGGGCGCATCGCCTCGCCGGCGAGGGCTTGGGCGAACCGGTCGCTCAGGTAGCTGCGGGCGGTGTTCTCGCTTGCGGAGATCCGGTCGATCCAGGCACCGGTGGGGGCGATCGCGTAGGGGGAGTGGTGCTGCGCCAGGTGGATCCGGTGCCCGGCGCTGCGGGCGTCGTTGACGCGGTCGCGGCCGTGCTGCTGGAGCGCGACGTTGACGGCGTGGGCGGTGAGGTAGAGCCCGTGCATGATCCGGGTGCGTGCTGCCTCGAGGTCGCGGTGGGCGTCGGGCTGCTCGTGGGGGATCTCGGCGCCGTAGCGGCGGACCAGGGCGGCGGCGTTGAGGAAGGTCTGGGTCATCTGGTCGATGCGGTGGCTGGTTGGGCCTTGCCCTGGCCAGGCGGTGCGGCCGGAGAGGCTGGTCTCGATGGTGGCGGCTTGGGCGGAGAGGGTGGTGATGGGCCGGTCGCGCTCGTCGACGCCGGGGCGGCGACCGGGCAGGGATGCCCACAGGTCCTCGGCGGCCGCGACCATCGTCGGCCAGCTGCGCAGCAGGGTACCGGCGGCGTCTCCGTCGACGTCCATGAGGAGCTGGCGCGCCAGGTAGTCGACGTCGAAGAGCATCTCGCCGACGCTGCGCACGTCGCGCGCGGTAATCGGGATCTGGTCGACGTCGAAGAGCTCCTGGTCGATGTCGGCGTACGCCAGCCGCAGGTCAGTAGCCAAGGCCGCGGGCTTCCCGGATGAGGTCGCACAGGTCGACGACCAGCTGGGAGCCGTGCAGGTCGGGTCGGTGCAGCGGCAGGGGCCGGGTCAGCTCCTCGGCCTCGGTGAGCAGCTGCAGCGGGGTGGGCTCCTCGAGCTCGTCCACCTCGACGTCGGGCAGCTCGTAGTCCTCGGGCAGCAGGGCGCTGGCCTGGGAGTGCGCGAGGTAGACACCGAGGCCGAGGTCGTGCAGCGGCGAGTCGGCGGCCGCCCGGTCGGCGTCGCTCCATACCTGGGTGGCGGCTTGGTGCAGCAGGAGGGCGATCGAGCCGAGGCGGTCCCAAGTGCCGTCAGCGTTGAGGGTGTCCACGGGGGTTCCTTTCGGTCGGAGGTCGGTCTGGCCCATGAACCCACGTCCGGGTCGGTCCTCGCTCCGCTGCGCGGCGGGCTGTGGATAACTCGGGGTCGTGTCGGCGGCTGGGCACAAACTGGTCTCGTTCGCCTATGTCGTATGGCGGTCGCCGGACGAGCATCGCGGATAAAGTCAAGAGATTCGCACTAGTGCTGACAGATGGAGGAGGGTCGTGATGATGAGGTTCCCGATGACCGTGCTGAGAGTGGTGACGCTGGCGCCGGCGCTGCTGGTGAGCTTCGTCCTCACCGTGGTGGTGTGCGCCCTGCTCCCGCCGGCGCTCGGCCTGATCGCATTCCTGGCTGCAGCGGGCGTGCTCGTTGCACTGGCGCTCGGCCAGTTCGAGGTGCCGGCGACCGCGGCGCTGACCCGGTCGCGGCCTGCGACTGCGGCTGAGCTCCAGGTGATGGGGCCTGTGCTCGCCGAGCTGGGTGTCCGCGGCGTCGACGTCGGCACCCTGTTCGTACGCCGGCGTCAGAGTCCGGGCACCCTGGTGGCTGCGGCGATCGCGGATGGCGCTGTCATGGTCAGCCCCGGACTGTTCAACGCCACCTACCGGGGAGGAGTGACCGCTGCGGAGGCGGCCGCCGCGATTGCTCATGCCGTCGGCCGGCGGCGTGCGATCCGGCCGCGGCTCGAGCTCGCTGTGCTTGCGGCGACGACGCCGTGGCGGCTGGTGGGCGCGTCGTTCCGCGGCGTGGCCCGGGCGTTCGCCTGGCTTCCGTTCATGCGGCTGGCGTGGACGCTGCGAGGTGTCGTCGGGGTGATCTGCATCGTGCAGTCGGTCGTTGAGGGCCGGGCCGCTCCGGGGATCTTGGGCGGCGCGGTGATCGCCCTGACCTACCTGGTGCCGGCAGCCAGCCGGCGGATCGAGGCCGGCGCGGAGGCCGCGGCCGACCAGCTGGTGGTCTCCCTTGGGCTGGGCTCCGTGCTGGCTGGCCTGCTCCGGCGTCATGGCCATCCGATGACGCTCGAGCGGCTGCAGCGCCTGGAGACGGCCGTCGAGCAGCCGGCGCGGCGGCGGCTGCACCTGGTCCACGGCTAGGCACGCTCTCTGGCGCTGCAGGTCGGCGAGCTACTCGTCGTCCTGGAAGCCGGAGGTGGAGTGGTGCACGCAGCCGTGGCCGTTGCCCTCGTGCGGCTTGTGGTTCATGCACGGCAGCGAACCCAGCTTGTGGGAGCAGTCGACCCAGCGGACCGTTGTGCGGCCGGGGATGCGGCTGGCGTCCGTTGATGCGAGCGCGGTTGCCATCGCGACCCCCTAGCGCCGCGGGCCGCGGCGGCGGCCGAGCTGGGGCCGCTGGTAGGCGGCCGTGTCGGTGTGGTCGTGCTGGCGCCCGGACCGGTGGACCTGCGCGATCTCGGCGTCGGGGGAGGGGCCGGTGTCGGCGGCCGCGGCCTGGGCGGCGGCCTCCTGGGTGGCCCTGATCTCCTCGGCGCGCTGACGAGCCTCTTCCTCGAGCGCGGCTTCCTCGCGAGCGGCGTCACTCATGTGAACTCCCATGGATCCCGTGGACCGGCACAGGCTGCGCCAGTCCTCCTTGGTCTCCTAAGTGCGGATCGGGGGTGGGAGCGATCACCCTCGGCGCATCCGTCTTGGCGACCCGGGCCCGATCACGCCGACTGCGCCAGCAGCGTGGCTCCCAGCTGCTGCGCGGTGTGCTTGAGGACGCCCAAGGATCCGTTCTCACCGGGACGGTCGCAGCACGGATGGGTGCCGAAGCCCTCGTCGACGACGATGCGGTGCAGTTGGCCACCGCAGGCACGACAGCGCCGGCCGGCGTGGGTGGGGCACTTGGTCGGCCGCCACGGCGCAGGGCAGGCAGGCGGCCGGCGTCGGTGGGCTCACCTGGTGTTCGCGGTCCCAGTCGCGGCGCTGGCCTAGCAGCGTGGCGGTCTGTTGCCACAGTGCCTGCTCGAGGTGCGCCGGGGCGGGGCGGCCGAGGGCCTGGTCGACGGCGACTCTGCACAGCTGCTCACCGCAGCCGAGGAGGCGTTCGTCGATGCCGCGGGCGTAGCACCACCGGGCCAGCGTCTTCGCGGCCAGCGTCAGCTGCTCGTCCATTGACCTGCCCCTTGGCTCTCAGCAGTTGCCTCACAGGCCGCGCTCAGCGCCTTGGGCATCGTCGGTGGCCGCGGCGTACGACTCCTCGCGGGCGAGCGCCTGCGCGCACCTGGCTGGTCTTGCCCTCGGCGGGCTCGGGTCCTGTCTGGACTTCGGGCAGGGCGGCCTTGATCCCGCCGGCGGTGAGCCCGAGGATCGCGGCCGCGGCCAGCCCGATCAGTGCCTTCACCGGGCGACCCTCAGCTGCGCCCGCTCGGCGGCAACGGGGATCGCCCGCTGCTGCTCGCGCAACCCGAGGGAGCGGGGGCCTCTCTCGGGCACGTGCTCGTCGACTTCCAGCCTGCCGGCGCTGGCGCTGGCCGGCTGCTCGGGGAGATCCGCGGCGATCTTGGCGGCCAGGTCCCGCAGCGGCGGGGTCTTCTCGATGCGCCGAGTCGCCTGCAGCACCGTGGTGTGGTCGCGCTCGAAGTGCCGGGCGATCGTGGGCAGGCTGTGCCCGTGGATCCGGGCGGCGGTCATGGCCACCGCCCGGGCATCGGCGGCCGCCCGGCTCCGGTCGGCACCCAGGAGGACCTCCGGTGTGGTGTTGAAGGCATCCGCGGCCGCCACCACGGCGTGCTCGACCGGGCCATCGGGCTCGAACGTCGAGGCCAGAGGCCGCTGGTGAAGGTCGACCACGCTCTCCTCGGTGCGGGGGAGACGGGCGGTGTAGCGGCTGTTGACGTGCTCGCTCACCCGCGCCGCGGCGTCGGCCAGTCGGGGCCGCTCGGCGGTGCGGCGGACCGCATGGATCACCGAGCCGTGGTCCTTGTTGAAGTGCTCGGCGATCGCCGGCAGGGACAGGCCGGTCTCGCGGGCGGCCGTCATGGCCACCGCCCGCGCATCGCTGACTGGTCGGCGGCGTTCGGCGCTAAGAATCGCCTCCGGCGTCGTGCCGAACATCGGCGCCGCGGCGTTGATGGCCAGCTCGCACACCGCGGCCGGGCCGGTTGCCGAGGAGGCCGGCGCGCTCTGGTCGACCTGGACGGCCAGCACCGTCACCAGCGAGCACAGCCGCTCTGCATCGAGCGGTGCAATCAGGCTGGCGACCTGGTCATGTTCGCCTCGGCCAGCCGCGTCGAGGATGAGGCCCGCCAGCTGGCGGCCGCCCGGGTCGAGATCCATGGCTCGCTCTACCGACCCGGGGTCCTGGGACCCGGCAGGGTGGGGCTCGGGATCGGGTCACGGGCCTGCTCGGACATCCGCCGGCGAGCGTTGTCGGTGATCTCGCTGGCGATCCCGGCCGACTCACGGGCGCTGGCCGCGGCGTGGTCGACGACGTTGCCGAGCAGGCGCACGTCCTCGTCGGCGCGGCCGAGCTCCTTGCCGGCGGTCGCGATGCTCCGCTCCAGGCTGACCGGCTCCAGCAGCCCCATGGCAGTCACGTCCTGGCTGGCCTGGTGTGCCGTCTCGACGTGCTGGGCAGCCAGCTGGGCGACGGGCTTGGCCAGGGTGACCATCTCTCCGACGACCGCGAGGTGCGGCTTGAGTTGGGCGACCTCGCTGGCGATGACGGGATCGGAGGTGTCGGCCGGGTCGAGGAGGGCACGGGCGTCGGTGACCGACTGCGACGCGCGATTGAGGTGTACGAACAGGTCGTGCGTCAGGTCAGGCATCTCGTTGCACCTCGTGCGCAGCCGTCCCAGGTGCTCGCCGGCGGCCTCGAGGTAGAAGGAACCGCGCCCGGACAGCTTGGCCTTGGCCGAGTCGAGTTCGGCGTCGTTGAGCACGCGGAGCGCGGAGCCGATCGTCTCCTTCAGCTCCTCCACCACCCATCGGGCCCTGCCCACGGCCTGCTCGGCCTCGAACACGGCGTCGGCGGCGCTCATTGTGGTGTCGGTGGTCATGCCGACTCACCGCCTCCGGTTTCGGGCGGGCGGAGCGGTGGGAGGGGGCAGGACCTCGCGGAGTTGATCGAGCGCAGCCAGGGCCTGCTCGAGGTGTGCGCGGACGTCCTGGACCGGGTCACGGTCGGCCGCGGACGGGGAATCGGTGGGCGTGCTCACGGGCAGCTCCTTGGTGGACCGGGGTCATCTCTCAGTCACCAAAGGAAGGTCGACCCGTCGGGGCGATCACCCGACGCGAAGAAATCTTCGCTGATGCGTCAGCGGGGCCGGGTCAGGGCTGGTCTCAGGGCATCGACTCCTGGCCGTCGTCGGCGCCCTGGCTGATGACGTGCGCGGTGGCGTTGCGCGCGGCGTTGAGGTGCTTGTGCAGGTCGACCGCGAGACCGCGGGCCTCCTCTAGATGGAGGCGAGCGACGCCGATCGCCATCGCCGGGTCCGACTCGTCGGTCATCGCATCCATGCTGAGCACCTGGTGAGCCAGAGCCTGCTCGAGCGTGCTGGAAAGCTGCGATGATGCCTGGGGGAGTGCGGCCGCGATCTCGGCGAACTCCGCCAGCTGGGCGGAGGTCTCAGCCGGGATCTGGTCCTGCTCCCACATCGTGGCGCGGTTGAAGCCGTAGACGTGCTCGCGGGCCGCCGACGCGTGCCCGCCTGCTTCGAGCTGGTCGTTGTCGTCCACCGGGTGCCCTTCCCTCCGAGAGGTTGGGCTTGAGTCTCGCGGATCTCGCCGGCCGGCGCGCGCCGCTGGCGGTGAGGCTGTTAACAACGGGAAAGGGACTCCCTCCAGGTGTGTGGGGAGGGAGACTGAGCCATGGACGACAAAGCGGCCCTGATCGCGCGGCGCGTCGCGATGTCCGCCGCCGCGTGGTTCAACGCCCCCAGGATGTTGAGGCCTATCGCCGGCTCGCCGCGGCGGCCAGTGAGTGGAACGCCTACTGCGCCCGACGATGGAGTCACTGACGGCAGACGACTCCGAGTTGCTCGACGAGCTGGCCGACGTCGCGCCGCCGCAGTCCCTTGCCGCGCTGCTGCCCGACGTGACAGGGCCTCATGCTGCGGCGGGCCCGCCGCCAGCTCTAGCGCCGCGCGGACTGTCGCGGTCCGTGCCGGCCCGCTCCCAGCCTGTTACACGGCTGCGTTGTGTAACGGAACGTATGTCCGCGCGTTCGGTAGCGGTGCGCGCGGCCACTCAGGAGCGCGGCCGCACAGATTCGCCGCTGGGCGGTGGCACCTGGCGGGTCTCGTTCTGCTTGCTTCGGCGCAGCATGTCCCGATCCGCGTGGGCTGCTGACGGATCCAGCCCGGCGTTCGCGATCATCTTCTGCAGGCTCAGCAGTTCGGTCGCTGCCTCGGGCCGCGTGCGTTCGTAGTGGCTCAGAACGAAGCGGTTAAAGAGCGGAACCGCCATCGCCAGCTGGCCGCGTTTGGGTGCGTAGACGTCGCCCTCCTCGATGAGCTCCTCGCGGAGCCAGGACAGCTCTTGCTGGGAGCGACCGAGAGTCTTGGCGATCGCCGCTGTCGAGGCGCGCCCGCCGTGCAGAGCGAGGGCGGCAAGGAACTCCATCTGGCGATCGCTGATGCGGTCCCAGCGGGGACCAAGCGTGCGGCGTTCGAGCATGTCGGCGACCTGGGGGAGTGCGGCTTCGACGTCGCCGAGGGTGATCTGGTCGGGCCCAGGCGCGGATGTCCAGATGGCGTGGGCGAACAGCTGCAGGTGGGCCGGGTAGCCGTTGCTGGCCTCGACCACGGCTGCAGCCGCCTCGGGAGTCCACGCGACACCGGCCCGGCGTGCTGGCTCCACCACGGCGTATCGGGCGTCATCGGGTTCGAGCGTCAGCGGGATGGGCTCCAGCACGAAGAGGCGGTCTGGGTGGGTCACGCCGGCCTTGCGGAGTGCATCGGGGGTGAAGGGCAGTCCGGTGCCGGCGAAGAGGACCGGTGCGGAGGGGTGGTCGACGTTGAGTCGGTGCAGCGTCGCCGCGAGCAGGGCGAGGTCGGGCCCAGAGGCGACCTGGAGTTCATCGACGGTGATCAGCAGGCCGCCGCTGTGGGCGTCCTTGCGGACCTCGGCCGCCAGCGTGGCCAGGGCGTCAGCGAGCGTTCCCGCGTCCAGGCCCGGTGCTGCGGCGTCGGATTGGTGGGTAGAGATCCCGGCACCGATGCCCGCGATGCTGAGGTTGACCCCACCGATCCGCTCGAAGGCCTTGCGGGCGCGCTGCCAGGGGCCGGCCTCCTCCGCCATACGGGTGCGAGCGCGCTGGAGCAGCGCCTCTACAAGACCAGCGTGGCCCGACACAGCCTGGAGGTTGACCACCTCGAAGCCTTGCTCCTTGCCAAGGTCCGCGAACGCGCTCACCGTGACGGTCTTCCCCACGCCGCGCGGGCCGGCAAGGATCATGTCCTGGGCACGGACGCGGCCGCCAGCGACAATGTCGTTGAGCACCAAGTGCCAGTCACGGAGAAGGCCGTCGCGTCCTGCCAGGACGGGCGGGTTGTGCCCAGCACCGGGCGTGTACGGGCTCTGATCCACCAGCGCCACCTTCCTAGACTCACCTAGATTTAGGGGGTTTTCTAGGTCAGTCTAGGTGGTCACTCGGCGGGCGAGCTCTCGCGCGTGGGACCGGCGTGTCAACGGCCGATCCGGCGTGGCGGGGGAGGAGCGCCGCCGGCAGTGGACCGGTCGGCGCCGAGGGGTCTACGGGCTGCCTGGTCGGGACTCTCGGGGGCTGGGCCGGCCTCGCCGCAGACGAGGGATTCGCCGAGCTTGTCGGCAAGCTCGGCGATGTCGGCGGACAGCACCTGCTCGAGAATGTCGGCGATGCTGCCGGCGGAGCCGTCGCAGTGGTCGACCAGGTCGGCGGCGAGGCGATCGAGGGCGCGGTCGCCCTGCTGGGTGAAGGTGACGAAGCCGGGGCCCGGCTGCTCTGCGGGTGAAGTGCTCATCTGGGTCCTCCTCTGCTTGGTCACCTAGGTGATCCCGGACCTTGGGAGCGATCAGCTGCGCGAGGTACTTTCGCCAGCTCACCGGCCTGGGCCGGCACGCGTAGTGCACCGGCGGCGGGCACGGCAGCGTCGGATCCGCTGCTAGCTGCGCACGACTCGCAGGGCGATGATTCGCCACCCGTCAGGAACGCGGCGTCGGGCGGCCGCGAGCGCCTGGTCGTAGTCGGAGTCCTGGACGGTCAACTCGTCTCGGCCGAGGGTGTAGCCGCCGCGGTGGTCGGGCGGGATCTCCTGCACCCGGGGCGTACAGGGCGAGGACTCGAGCTGCGGTCTCCGTCACGTGCTCGACTCCTGCCCGGCCATGGTGCGCATCAGGCGAACGTCCCGGCGGAAGGCTGATGGGAGCCCAGCGCTCTGCTCCGGATCCCCCTGGTAGCCGATCAGGCCATCCTCCACCAGGTCTGCGGCGGTCTCCAGGATGCGCGCCACGCGCAGGAGAAGCGCCGGGGGCATCTGGACCGACGGCTCGTCGTAGAAGCCTGTGGTGGCCACCTGGTCATGGACCAGCAGTCCGAGATAGCTCTGCGCGTGCGCGATCTGAGCCACCCGATCGCGGGTGTGCTCGAGATCGTCGCGCTCGACGAGGAGGATGCGGACGACCTCGCCCAACCCCGCGAAGACCCGGCCGGCGAACCTCACGGGAACCGCGGCGGTCCGCGGTGCGCTCATCAGGTCCGCACCCGGTGTCTCGTCGACGAAGCCGAAGACGATCTCCCTGGCCATGCCGGCGAGGGCATCGTCGGTGAGGTACCGGCGGGCGGTGGTCTCTGTGACACGCATCTGCTCAGCGACGAACTTGACCCGTTCGTCGAGCAACTCGCCGGCAGCGGACCGGGACATCGTCATGCCGAGGTCGGAGACGGCCGCCAGGAGGTCGTCGATGCGCCGGTCGCGCCAGGATCGTGCAGCCCACCCGATCAGCCGGCCGCAGGGGAGTAGCGGTCTGGTGTAGTCATCACGGGGATTCTGCCATCCAGGTGCGGGTCACCTTTGTGATTGAGGAGCGTCCGAGCGATCAGCAAGAGGCGTTCGGGGGTGAAGCAGTCCACCGGGGCGGCTGCAGCCTCCGGGGCGGCTGGCGGCTGGACTGTGCCCAGGAGTTCGAGCACCTCGGCGCGGTCGCGGAACTGTGATCGTTCTCCCTGTCGCTAGTGTTCGTCGCTGATGGTTACCGGAGTCGACCCCTCGGAGTTGCGGGCAGCACGCGAGAAGGCGGGCCTGACCCAGCACGAGCTGGCGCGTCTCGTCGGTGCTGCTGGCGGGGAGCGCATCTCGCGCTGGGAGCTCGGCACGTCCGTTCCCCGGCCGGATTTCCTGGTCAAGCTCGCAAGGGCACTGGACATCCCGACCCTTCGTCTCATTCACATTGACGGTGAGATCCCCGACCTCAGGGCTCTGCGTCTGCAGGCCGGACTGACAGTCCCCAAGCTGGCGGCGGCCGTGAATGTTGCTGTGCCTACCTACTACGCATGGGAGCAAGGCCGCTGGGCTCGGCTCCCTGCGGCCAGGCAACTCGACAAACTCGCCGGTGCCTCGGGGCACCCTATTGATGTCGTCGTCGCCGCCTTCTACGAGGCACAACGTCAACGCCTGCAGCGCGAGGAGATCTAGCTCCGGGCAGACAACGCGCAAACGCCCCGGGTTGACGGTTATCCACAAGGAACAGGTTCTCCCCGGGAGAACCGGATGATTTTGTGGTCCCATAGATCCGGACATTCGGTGCGCGAAATTGATCGGTCCCATCGGGGGGACTGGGCCGCGCAACAGCTTCCAGTCAGGGCCCGGGCGATGACATCTCGGAGTTGGTCACCTGTGGATATCCACTCGCTCGATAGAAATGCACTAGTGTCGTCTTGTCGAGTTGGGTTGGCGATGATCGCTCCGAACCCGGCTTGACACGTAGGTGATCGAGACACGAGAGGACTCGGGATCCATGTCGATGAACATCACTCAGGACCGGTCGGGCGAAGCACCCTCCGATGTCGCGGCCACGCCCCACGTCACCCACTACCGGCCCTTCAGACAACGCCCCAGGCGGTGGGTGTTTGCACTCTGCGCAGGCTTGGTCGCTGCTGGTGCGCTAGGTACCGGCTACGCGTACACGTCTGTTAATGACACCCGAGAGGTCTTGGTCGTCAGCAGCGACATCAAGCGCGGCGAGATCATCGAGGCCGGCGACCTCGCCGTCGTGCGGGTCAGTGTCGACCCGGCGTTGACGCCGGTCCCCGGCAGCCAGAAGGCGGAGCTCGAGGGCAGCCGCGCTGCCGTCGACCTGTGGGCCGGCACTCTGCTCACCGCGCAGGCAGTCACCGACAACCTGGTGCCGGGGGAGGGGGAGTCCCTGGTGGGCATCAGTCTCACTCCCGCGCAGATGCCCTCGGAGCCGCTCTACGGCGGCGACGTCGTCCGGATCGTCACCACACCCGGCGACCAGGGCGAGATCACCGACAAGGAGCCGGTCACGATCGAGGCCACCGTCGTTGGTGTTAGCCGGGCGGAGGAGACGGGGGAGACCGTCGTCGACGTCTCGGTCCCCGAAGCCGAGGCCGCCGACCTGGCTGCCCGGGCCGCTACCGGAAGGGTCGCACTCGTCCTGGACGCCCGGGAGCGCTGAGGCATGGCGCTGATAGTCCTGGCCTCCGCCAGCGGTTCGCCCGGCGTCTCCACCTCGGCGCTCGGGCTCACCCTCAACTGGCACCGACCCGTGCTCCTGGTCGACGCCGACCCGACCGGATCCTCCTCGGTCTTCGCCGGCTACTTCCACGGTACCCAGGAGCCGACCGGCGGGCTGATCAACCTCGCCCTCTCCCTGCGCGAGGGGACGCTGGCCGACGCACTGCCCCGCGAGACGCTGCTGCTGGACCCCGAGGCGTCGGCCGAGCGCTCGGCCTGGTTCCTGCCCGGCATCCGGGCCCACGAGCAGGCCCCCAGCCTGCTGCCCTTGTGGGAGCCGCTCACCGAGCAGCTGCGCGCCCTCGAGCGCAACGGTCAGGACGTCATCGTCGACGCCGGCCGACTCGGCCTCGTCGGCTGGCCCCAGCCGCTCATCGCTGCATCCGACCTGACCCTGCTCGTCACCCGCAGCTCGCTGCCGGCGCTGGCCGGCGCCACCAGCTGGGCCAAGACCCTGCGTGCACAGTTCGCCGCGGTCGGTGGCCTGTCTCGCCTCGGGGTCCTGCTCGTCGACGAGGAGCGACGTTGGCCTACGGTGCCCACCGGCGCCCGAGTCCGGCCGTACACCGCACGCCACATCGCCAAGGCGCTCCAGATTCCCGTGGTCGCCTCCGTGGACTGGGAGCCCGAGGTGGCCGAGGTCTACTCCCACGGCGCCCGCAAGCCACGCAAGTTCGAGTCCTCTGGGCTGCGGCGCGGCTACCGGGGCAGCACCGCCGCAATCCAGTCCATCCTCGGCGCCAACCAGGCCGCCCTCGCTTCCACGAACGGAGGCCACGCATGAGCACCAACGGACACCACCAGGAGACCAACGATCGTCACCCGCTGCGCGCCGACGAGTGGCTCGATGCCCGCCACGCCGCGAACCGCGAGCAAACCTCGCCCTTCGCCCGCGGCCGCGGCACCAACGGCACTCCGCCGCCTCCGCCGCCGGGCGTCGAGGCCCACGACCCGACCTCACTGCCGATCTTCGCCGGCGCCTGGACCAGCGAAGGCGAGGGCCAGCTGCCCGGCCGCGCCCGCTCGGAGTTCAGCTTGCGCCCGCTGATGGCGCCCACACCGGAGGAGCACCATCACATCCACGGTGCGGACGGCGAGGTCCAGTTGGACTGGGAGCTGATCGCGCAGTATCGCGCCGAGATCTCGTCGCGACTGACCGCCCGGCTCGACAAGGAAGGTGGCCGGGTCACCGAAGAAGACCGCGAGCAGATGGGCCTCGACGTCATCGAGGAGCTCATCAAGTCCGAGGCCGAGACGCTGGTCTCCACCGGCCGGCCGCCGTGGACGAAGGGCCAGGAGAAGGCCCTCAAGTCCGCCCTCCACGCCGCCCTGTTCGGACTCGGCCGCCTGCAGCCCCTGGTCGAGCGCGAGGACGTCGAGAACATCATCGTCATCGCCCGCGGCCCGGTCTGCTCGGTCTGGCTGGAGCTGGTCGACGGCAGGCTGGTCGAGGCCGCCCCGATCGCCGACTCCGAGGACGAGCTGCGTGAGTTCGTCTCCGACCTCGGCGCCCGGCAGAACCGGCCCTTCACCGAGGCGCGGCCGCACATGGACCTCCGGCTGCCCGGCGGAGCGCGGCTCGCGGCCGGCTCCTGGGTGATGGCCTACACCTCGGTCGTGATCCGTCGCCACGGTTTGCGCGAGGTGTCGATGGACGAGATGGTCTACGGCCGCAAGGCGTGCAGTCCGGTCCTGGCCGACTTCGTCGCAGCCTGCGTGCGCGCCGGCAAGAGCATCGTCGTCTCCGGGGTCCAAGGCAGCGGCAAGACCACCTGGGTCCGAGCACTGTGCTCGTGTATCCCGCCCTGGGAGATGATCGGCACCTTCGAGACCGAGTTCGAGCTGCACCTGCATGAGCTCGTCGACCGCCACAAGATTGTTCACGCATGGGAGCACCGCCCCGGATCCGGCGAGGTCGGCATCGACGGCCGCCAGGCCGGTGAGTTCAGCCTCGAGGAGGCCATCCACCACTCCTTCCGGTTCAACCTCGCCCGCCAGATCGTCGGCGAGGTCCGCGGCCCCGAGGTCTGGAACATGCTCAAGGCCATGGAGTCCGGCCCGGGCTCGATCAGCACCACCCACGCACGCAGCGCCGAGCACACCATCGAGAAGCTCGTCTCCTGCGCCATGGAGAAGGGCCCGCAGGTCACCCGTGAGCTGGCGATCAGCAAGCTTGCTGCCGCGATCGACATCGTGATGTACCTGCGCTCGGAGGTCGTCCCCAATCCCGACGGCACCTTCCGCAAGCAGCGCTGGGTCGAGGAGGTCCTGGTCGTCCAGCCGAGCATCGACGCCGCCAGGGGATACGCCACCACCCCGATCTTCGCGCCCAACCAGCTCGGCCAGGCCGTCGCCACCGGGAAGCTCGACAGCTTCCTCGCCCAGGAGCTGGCGCGGCACGGGTTCGACCTCGAGGCGTACAAGGCCGAGTCCCAGGCCAACCCGGGGGTGGCCACGTCATGAGTACCGCGTTCCTGCCCGCTGTCTTCGGCGCGCTCATCGTCATCGGCCTGATCGGGATGGTCTACGCGCTGATCCCCGCGCCGCCCAAGCTGCCGCGGCCCGCCCGGACCGTCACACCGTTCGGGCGGCTGGGGAACTGGTTCGTCCGGCTCGACCGGCGCACCCGGATGCTGATGGTCGGCGGAGCCGTGGCCGGCCTCCTGGTCGCGCTGGTGACCGGCTGGGTGATCGCGATCGTGCTCGTCCCGGCCGGGATCGTCGGTATCCCGCTGTTGCTGACGCCCCCGCCGGCGGCCGCGAGCATCGAGAAGCTCGAGGCGCTCGAGGAGTGGACTCGGTCGCTGTCGGGCAAGCTGACCGCCGGCCAGTCCCTGCGCTCGGCGCTCATCAAGTCCCTGCAGTCCGCGCCGGCGCCGATCGAGCGTGAGGTCGGGCTGATGGTCTCCCGGTTGTGGAACAACACCGCCAATACCGAGGACGTGCTGCGCGCCTTCGCCGAGGACCTCAACGACTCTACCGGCGACGTCGTGGCCAGCCAGCTGATCCTGGCAGCCAGTGGCCGCGGCCAGGCTGGACTGTCGAAGGCGTTGGACGCCCTCGCCGAGACCGTCGCCTCCGACGTGCGCGCCCGCCGCCAAATCGCCGCCGACCAAGCCAAGCCCCGCACCACCGCCCGCACCGTCACAGTGATCACCCTCGGTGTGCTCGGCATGCTCGCCTTCACCGGCGACTACATCGAGCCCTACGGGTCCCCGCTGGGCCAGGTCATCCTCGCCGTCCTGCTCTCGGCCTACGTGGCCACCCTGCTGTGGATGCGCCGGATGGCCGTCGCCAAGCCACTCCCGCGGTTCCTCGACCTCCAGGCCCGCAACGCGCACCGCGCCGCCCAGCGCACGGCGCCGGGCGAGAAGGAAGGAGCGCTCGCATGACCGGCCTGCAGATCGCGCTCGCCAGCGGCACCCTCCTCGGGCTGGCCCTCGCCCTGCTCGTATGGCGCCTTGCGCCCTCCGACCCCGACCTAGTCGACGCGCTGGACCGTCTCTCACCTGACCACGTCGTACCCCGCCGCAACACTCCCGGCCCCGACGCCGACACCGGCACCAGTTCGGCGGTCGATCGGATCGGCTTGTGGGCGATGAAGAACCTGCCCGGCGGCGCCTCGGCGCACACGCCCCGCAAGGACCTGGCCATTCTGCAGATCAGCGAGACCCGGTTCTACGGCGAGAAGGTCGTCTGGGCACTGCTCGGCCTGATCATGCCGCCGCTGCTGGCCGCCTTCTTCACTCTCATCGGCCTTCCGCTGCCGTTCGCCATCCCGACGCTCGGCTCGCTGGCCCTGGCAGCCCTGTTCTGGTTCATGCCCAACTACAACGCCGCCGACGACGCCAAGAAGGCCCGCATCGAGTTCAGCCGCGCCCTGGGCGCCTACATCGACATGGTGGCCACCGGCGTCCGCGACGGATCCAGCGGCCAGCAGGCGCTGCGCTCGGCAGCCGAGGTCGGCGACAAGTGGGTCTTCAAGCGGATCGAGAGCGAGCTGCGCCGCGCCCGCTACATGACCCGCGCACCCTGGGACTCCCTGCACGGTCTCGCCGACGAGCTCGCCGTCCCCGAGCTCGATGACCTCGCCGACATCATGCAGCAGTCCGGCCAGGACGGAGCCCAGATCTACAACAACCTCCGGGCCCGCGCCGCCGCACTCCGCTCGGCGATGCTCAGCGCCGAGGTCGGCAAGGCCAACGCCACCTCCGAGCGCATGTACATCCCAGCCAGCCTGCTCGGCATCGTCTTCATGGCGATCCTCGTCACCCCCTCCCTGCTCCGCTTCACCACCTGACCGACCTAACACCGACCCCAAGAACCCGGGTCCACCCAGACCGCAAACCGAACAACCAGGAAGGAAGAACCCCGATGTTGAAGCTCTTCATCGCCCTCCAGATAGCGGCGCTGACCACGCTCGCCTCCCTCGAGGACCGCGTCACCAGGCAGCGCGACGAGCGCGGCTCCGTCACGATCGAGCAGGTCCTGTGGGCCGGCGCAGTGATCGTCATCGTCGGCATCGTCGTCGCGGCCATCAAGTTCTTCGTGACCAGCGAGTCCGCCAAGATCAAGTAGGCCGCCATGTTCGCCAGCCTCCACCGCCGCAGCCGGGACGAGCGCGGCTCAGTGACCATCCAGATGGTCTTCCTGATGCCCGCGCTGTTCCTGCTGATGTTCCTCGGCCTCCAAGGCGCCCTGTACTACCACGCGAAGCAGGTAGCGCTCGCGGCCGCGCAGGAGGGCGCCCGTGAGGCAGGCAGCGAGACCGGCACCCGCGACGCCGGTGTGGCCACGGCGAACACCTTCCTCCACGACGCCGGAGGCTCCGACGTGATGACCTCCACCAGCGTCTCCGGATCACGGACCACGACCACCGCCACGATCACCGTCACGGGCAAGTCCATGAGCGTTATCCCCGGCTGGCACGTGACCGTCACCCAGAGCGCCAGCGTCCCGGTCGAGAGGCTCACCGAACCCTCCCGTGAGTTCACGAATTCTGAAGGGTATGCCGGTGGGAACTGACGGCTTGAGCCTCTCACAGAACGCG
>NZ_JBDYKJ010000084.1:0-19467 GCF_040012395.1 Nocardioides sp. 31GB23
AACCGCGTTCTGTGAGAGGCTCAAGCCGTCAGTTCCCACCGGCATACCCTTCAGAATTCGTGAACTCACGGGAGGGTGCGGTCACCCGTTCGACAGGGACGGTGGCGCTCTGGCGGATCACCGGATTCCAGCCGGGAATGACGCTGAGGCTGCGCGCTTCGACGATCACGGTGGCCGTGGTCGCCGTACGTTCGGCTTGGGCGACGGCCTGCTGGAGGACGTCGTTGCCGATGTCATCGATGAACGCGTTGGCAGCGTCGACACCGCGAGATTCGCTTCCGGTCTCCGCGCCGGCTGCTCGGGCGCCCTCCTGTGCGGCGGCGATCGCGACCGTTCGGGCGTGGTAGTAGAGCGCGGCCTGCAACCCCAGGAAGAGGACCGCGAACAGAGCCGGCAGCAGGATCACGAGTTCGACCGAAACCGAACCACGCTGATCCCGTCGTCGCTCAGTTGATCTTGCCGGCCTGGATCTCGACAAAGGTCTTCACCGCCGCGACCACGATCCCGACGATGGCGATCACCGCCACCGCCCACAAGACGTGCTCAGTGGTGACCGAGCCGCGCTCGTCACGTTTCAGTCGGCCTTCCCAGACGAGCATCAGTGTCGTGACCGCCGTCATCAATCGCTTCATGGCTTCTTCCTTCCTTCTCACATTCAGGTGCCGCTGAACATCCGCAGCAGGGACGGCGCCACGAGCAGCGCCATGAAGATGACTCCGAGCAGGGAGCCGGGGATCGTCATCCGTTCGCCGACCGCGTTGGCCTGGGCGATTTCGGCATTGAGCATTGCCGTGCGCATCGCGGCGGAACGAGCCCGCAGGTTGCCGTAGACCGCTGCGCCCTCCTCACCGGAGAGCCGCATGATGTCGGCGAAGTCCTCCAACTCAGGCAGCCCAAGCTCCTCAGCTAGCGCATGCAACGCATCCCACGGCGGAAGCCCCGACCAACGGGACCGGCCGAGCTCCTCACTGAGCCGCCGGAACACCCACGAGTCCGCCACCTCGGCAGCCGACTCCATCGCCTGGCGTACGCCGGAGCCGTTGTGGCGCTCCAGCGCAACCAGGTCGATATAGGCACCGAGCGCCCGCGCGAACTCCACCCGCGCCCGCTTCGCGTCGTCGACGGCGTTGTAGTTCGGGATGAAGAAGCACACCGCCGCCAGCGCGACCGAGGCGAACGCCGGCACCATCAATGGCAGCCCTATGCCCAAGACCTCGAAGAAGGCGCCGAGCAGGGGCGGCGCCACCAACCCGAGTGCGGCGAACGTGAGCTTGTCGCCGTAGAACTTCGCCAGCGGGATCCGCAGCAGCGCCAGTTCCCGAGTCGGCGTGCGCACCCACATTCCGGGAGGCAGAACCCGGATCGCCCACACACCGAGGCGTTCCTTGCCCGAGGTCGACTCGGTGGAGGCAACCAGATCGGCATGCCGGGATGGTGTGAGCCGCCCGAGTGCCTCGGCGAGATCCACCTGAGCTGGTAGCAACCGGGCGACCAGCAGCACGGCGCCGAGCATGAGCAGCGCGCCGGCCGCCATCGCCAAGGGCAGGCCCGCGATCATGACGCCCGCCCCACAGTCCCCGAAGCGCCGACGAGAAAGCGTGCCAACGGCTTGCCGATCGCCATTCGCTTCATCCACACCAACGTCGCGACGTACGCAGCCAGCAGCGTCACCAGGATGACCTGGCCCAGGGGATTGCGGTATGGCTCGACGTACGTCCCGGAGATCGCGAGGATCACCAGGACCCCGACGCTGATGATGGTGACCCAGCGGGCAGTGGCGCGAGGCTTGGCGCGGTCGGCCTCGATCTGACGTCGAGCGCGTACGTCGGCAGAGACCGACTCGGCCAGACTTTCCAGCACCTGCGCCAACCCAGCGCCCCGACGGCGTGCCGCGAGGATCAGGTTCGCAGCCACCAGATCTCCGGTCGCGTCATCGAGCTCGTCAGCGAACGACCGGATCGCCTCCTCGGTGTTCCACCGCGAACGCAAACGCGCGACCAGTCGCTGCACCTCCGGCCGGATCGCGCTCGGAGTCGACCGTTCAGTGGCCACCAGCGCCTGCTCCAGACCGATGCCGACAGTCAGCACACCGGACAGCGATCGCGTCCATTCCTCCATGGCTTCGAGCCGGTCGATCCTTGCTGCGGCACCGGAGTTGGACAGCAGCATCGGCACACCAATGCACGCCACCGGAACGGCGATCAGCGCGAGAGCCCAACCCGTCACCAACCACGCCAAGCACCCGCCGACCACGCCCACCAGCAGCAGCCGCTTCGTGGCAGCGCTCATCGGCTTGCGCCGAACCGGACGAGACCGCGACGGACGCACCGGCGCCGGTTTCAGCCCGACGACCAACCCGATGATTCCGGCGACGATCAGCGCTCCCGCAACGGCCGGCACCAAGGCGATCACGACAACACCTGCTGCTCGCTGAGGAACGCGCCCAGGTCGAATCCGCAGGACGCCAACGCCCGGTACTCCTCGGGGAGGATCGCGGGCCGTGCGGTGCCGGAGGCATCGGGGGAGAACAGGTGTGTCGTGGCGTAGCCGGTCTCGCGTTCGCCCGGAGCGACCGCGATCACCTCACGCACACAGCGGCGCCGCTGGAACCCATCCGCTGCACGCTCGGTGGTGAGATCTAGTTGCACGATCAGGTCGATGGTCGAGGCGAGCTTGCTCGTCGCCAGTTCGTGGGTGACGTGGGGCCCGGCCTCCATCGCGCACGTGACGAGCTTGCGGATCGCGGCAACGGCATCAGAGGCGTGGGTGGTGGAGATGGATCCGGTGCCGGACTCCATCGCCTTGATCATCGCCCAGATCTCCCGGCCGCGGACTTCGCCGACGATCTGGCGCGACAGGTTGAACCGGAACGAGTCGATCAGCGCCTCGTCGAGGCCGAACTCGCCGGCCAGGCGACCGTCAGCACCACGCTCGCCGGAGCCGGGGCGTGCCTCCCAGGCATGCACGATCTTGTGACGGCCCAGTTCGTTGAGGTGGAGTTCGTACTCGGTCTCGAACGTGCCGATCGCCTCGTGCTCATCGATCTCGCTGCACAGAGCACGCACCAGCGTCGTCTTCCCGGCACCTTGGCATCCCGAGACCACGATGCTCTTGCGGGCACGGACAGCGGCACGCAGGAACGAGGCCAGCAGCGGTGAGAGCATTCCGCGCTCGACGAGGTCGTCCAGTGTCACCTGCATCAGCCGGTGGCGTCTGATCACGACCGATGGTCGGGGCGTCACCCACGCCGCAGCCGCCAATCGCGAGCCACCGTCAAGACGCAGGTGCAGCCGAGGTTGTGCTTCAGAGAACCCGCGAGCGTTCACCTCGCTGCGTGAAGCGAGGAAGACCAGGAAGTCGATCAGTTCGGCATCGGAGTCGGCGACGGGTGGTCCCTCGATGAGAGATCCGTCGATGAGTTCGAGCATGACGTTGTCGTGCCCGGCGATGATGATGTTCTCGACCCGGTCGTCGTCGACCAGTGGTTGAAGCCGGCCAAGCCGGAACAGGGAATCGAACACCGCTTGGGCCAGCGCCGCTTGGGCTGTCGAGCTCCACGCGCCGCGCCCGTCGTTGACCCGATCGGCCATCGTCGACTCGATCAGATCCAGCACGATGGCGCGGCCCAACTCTGTCTGCGCCGTCCTGTCCAGACGAGAAGATTCCGCGCTCACCGCCTGACTCAGTTGCTTCGAGGCAAGTGTGCGCAGTGAGGCGACGACGCCCCAGTCGATCTCCCCGTCGTCGTACGACGACGCAACCGGTGGCTCGGGCAGCCGCGGAGGAGTCGCAGCGGGGGTTCTGGGCAGTGGTTGGCCGAACAGCGGCAGGTCAATCAGCCGCGGATCGGCGTTGGTGGGACGGACAAGGTGGTCACTGGACATCGGAGAGCACCTCCGTGCCGAGGCCATCACGCCGGACGTTCACTGCGGCGTGGATCGCGGAGATTGCGGCCTGAAGGCTGCGCACCAATGGACTGCGATCGAATCGGTCGGGGATGGTGACGCCGCGGTGCAAGACCGCGGCGGACTGCGGATCGTCTGCGACGACTGCATGGACCGGCAGCCCGAGGACGTTGCTGACTTCCTTAGCCGAATACGGCTGCCCCTCGCCCACGAGCATCACGCCAGGGTTCGCCCACGCCGGATGCCCACGCTGGACGGCTTCGGCCCACGAGCGGGTGGCTGCGATGGCAGGCAGGTGCGTCCTACACAGCATCAAGGAGAGATCTGACTCGGCAAGCACGGGCTCGGGCCATCCGACGAGACCGAGCCGACCGCAGTCGACGATGGCGTCCTGGCCGGTCGCTTCGAGGTCCTGCAGGGCCGTCATCAGCGGCGTCCACAGTCCGGTGAGTGCCGGCGCCTGGGTGTGGGCCCGTGGACCGGGGATGAACGCCGCGGTAGAGGACCCGATCGGTTGGGCGATCCGCGGCAGCAGGTCGGCCACGTCGTCAGCTGAGAGGGCCAGCTCAACCAGGCCCTGGTCGTAGGACTTGATGCCGCGGAAGTAGCCCGCCAAGATGCCAGACCCTCCGGTGGCGTCCGCTTCGACCAGCAGCACCGGTCGTGGCCACAGCAACGCCATCCCGAGAGCGGTCGTCGTGACTCCCGGGGAGCCGGAGGCAGAGCCGAGCGCAATGACAGTCATGACGTCACCGCGCCCTGGAGTCCAGCACGATCACGACGTTCCCGCTCGCGATCTGGGTGGCCAGAACGGCCGCCTCGGCGTGGGGGACCAAGAGATCCACGACGAGCTGACCGGTGTCATCGGAGATTCGAACGCCGACCACCTCGGCTTCGCTGAACGAGGGAACCCCAGTCGGAGCCTCACTGCCCTCGGCCGGTGTCGCAACCACCCGCACCCGATCACCCGTCTGCAGGTCCATCCCGGGTGCCTGCGACGACGTCAGCGCGACGCCGACGACCGACATGTTCTCGGCCGGCACTACCGAGTCGGCGTACGACGACGGCGTCAGCAGCGAACCAGCTGCGATGTCGACGGCGGCTCGTTGCCCGACCACCGACTCCAAAGAACTCGCACCGACCGGCTTCAAGGCGGGGTCACTGTTGACCCGGACCCGGACCAGGTCGTCGGCCTCGATGATCGCCCCGCGCTCGATGTCGGCACGTGAGGCGAGGACTTCTTGAGTGTTGGTCGTGGCGGTCCACGCCCAACCGCCAAGGATCGCGCCCAGACAGATCGCCACCACCGCGGCAGCGATAAGGGCCGGACGTCGTCGCAACTTCGGAGGTGGAGGCAACGGTGGCTCGGCAGAGGACGGAGGGGGGATCTGCGATTGCTCATACCGTGTCGCGGTGCTGCTCATCTTCGTCTGCCCTCTCGCCGCTGCCCGTTACTCCACGAGCACCTGTGCCTCGCCGATGGTGATCTCGACTGACCTCTGAAGGCCGTCGAGGCGGATGGTTCCGGTCTGGCCGGCGCCCTCCCACGTGATCACCCACGACGACGTCGCCGTCACCGTGTAGGTGCCACCGGGCTCTCCGGCGCTCGACTTCGTGTAGACGTGACCGCAGTCCGGGGACGGCTTCTTGCCGTATGCGGCCTTGTACGGGGTCCCTGCCGTTCGGCACTCGACGGTCGTGCCGTCGCCCATCTGCCAGGTCACCTTCTGCACGTTCGCCGTCGCGGTGATCGTGATCCCACCTGCAGTGGCGGTGGCTGTGATCGGCCCGTAGGTGTGGTCGTCAGGGTTGGCCGCCCACATCCACACCGGCATGCCGACCAACCCGATCCGGTTCACCCCTGGCTCTGGCGTGATGCCGACGTCGATCGCCCGCAGCGCCATGTCGTCGATGGCCAACTGCGCGACGTCGCGCGGGCTCGGTCCCGTGCCCGAGTTCTCCGGAGGGTTATCAGCCCAGATGTGGATGAGGAGATGGGCCTGCGGTTGGTAGCAGTCGTACACCGCACCGTCGCCAGGCTCGTGTCCCTCCCACGCTGGGTCGCCGGCGGGCGGTTGAGGGTCGAGGAGGCGGATGTAGCAGCGATAGGTGTTCGACCAGTATCCGTACTCCGACGTGCAGGGGACCGGTCCTGGGGGCGGCTTGGTGATGCCCTGTTTCGTGCCGTCCCAGTAGCAGCTCTGGCCCGAGCCGGTGTCCTTCGGGCCGTCGTCGACGTTCTCGTTGCTCGGCACTTCGACGACCACCCACACCACGCAGATCCCTGACAATGGGTCCTGCTGCTGGCACACCGTCTTGCTATCCGCCGTCGCGGCTGGCGTGCTGGCGCCGATCAGGAACCCAGCGAGTAGTCCTGAAAGGACAAGGAGTTGCAGACCTACGCGGTGCACGGCGATTTCTCCATGTCCTTGCCTCCGGCAATACGCCAGCCACCCTTGGGGTCGGTGTCCCAGGTGTAGTTCGCCACGGTCAGACGTGTCCAACCCCGGTCCGCGCGGTCTGATGGCACGACGGACTTGCCGTCGACATCGAGAAGGTCAGCGCCGCTGACGTCCCAACACACATCGATGGTCACCGAGGGAACCCGCCCCGTTGACGGATCAGAGTTGTCCAGACTGACCGACTGGATCTTCGTCTCGATGACTTTGGTGTCGCCGACTTGGTAGAGCCCGTCATTGCGTTGGCTCGCCAGGAACTTCTGCTGTGCCGAGAGTTGCGTGCTCACAGCCACGGCTTCGAGGTTGCTGATCGGAGCTTCAGGGTCCTGGCGGAGCGAGTCGATCGTGGCGTAGTACGTGGTCACCGCCTCGACCGCGGAGGCAGACGCCTCATCCTCAGGTGAAGTCGGAGACGGGCTGGGGGAGGTGATCGTTTCGCGGGCCCCTGGGGACCGCGTAGGCGTGGAGTCTGTGTCATTGTCCGAGCCGCAGGCAGCCACCGCGGCGAGCATGAGACCTGCTGTCGCGACCGAGAAAGCTCTGCTGAATTTCACCATGGCCGAGTCCAACTGCTCCACCGAGAAAGTCCCGGGTGAGCAATAGACGGCGCCCCGATAGCGGTCCCACCGAGTTCACCGCCTGCAACCATTGAGCCATTGAAATGTGATCTGCGCAACATCCGTTCCTCCTGTCTGCACCTCATTGATCAGGTGCACAGCCGGCGCCCGCCACTCGCAATCGCCCGAAAATCGACTGCTCCGCAGCCCGCTGCTCAATCCGGTCACACCTCTGGCACAGCGAGGCGGAACACCCGGCACACCTTCGTTTCGAGGAGGTGCGTCGTGACGGTGTCGCTGCGGAAGATGAGCCCCGGACACGGGTGCGACTACCTGCTCAAGAGCGTCGTCGTGGGCGACGGCAACCGGGCGTTGCGTACGCCGATGACGCGGTACTACGCCGAAGCCGGCACGCCGCCAGGCGTCTGGCTGGGCTCCGGTGTCCGCGAGTTTGGGGCAGGCCAGCTGACAGTTGGTGCGGAGGTGACGCCATCGCAACTCGAACTGCTCCTCGTCCACGGCCGCGACCCGATCACCGGCAAGCAACTGGGACGGGGCTATCCGACCTACCCGTCGATGCAGGGGCGCATCGACCAGCGCATCGCAGAGCTCGACCTTGCGTTGACGGCGGAGACACGAGCGAACGTGGTCGCCCGGATCACCCACGAGGAAGAAGCCCGGGGGCCGAAGACTGCGGTGTCTGGCTTCGACCTGACCTTCAGCGTCCCAAAGTCAGTCTCAGCGCTGTGGGGACTCGCGGACGCTGACCTGCAGACGCAGCTTGTGCAGGCCCACCACGACGCCGTAGCCGAGGTGCTGGAGTTCTTCGAGCGTGAAATCGCTGTCACGAGGGCGGGTGCTAACGCCCGCAACGGCGCCGTCGCCCAGCACGAGGTCGCCGGCGTGGCGGCGACGGCATACGACCACTGGGACTCACGCTGCGGTGACCCGCAACTGCACACCCACGTGGTCGTCTCCAACAAGGTCCGCACCGTCTACGACCAGAAGTGGCGCAGCCTCGACTCGATCCCGATCCACCGCAGCGTGGTCGCGATCTCCGAGCACTACAACGCAGTCCTGGCCGACCTGCTCACCCGACGCCTCGGCCTCGCCTGGGACCGCCGCGACCGCGGCGCCGACCGCAACCAGGCACTGGAGATCACAGGCGTAAGCGACGACCTGATCCGCGAGTTCTCGAACCGCTCCCGTGATGTCGACATCGAGACCGACCGACTGATTGAGGAGTACGTCGCTGAGTATGGTCGGCGACCATCGGCAAAGACGATCATCGAACTGCGAGCGACGGCGACAATCGCGACCCGCCCCGAGAAGGAACTGCACTCACTGGCTGAGTTGACGACGGGGTGGCGTGACCGAGCCCAAGGTCTGCTGGGTGCGGATCCGACTGGCTGGGCGCACTCGGTTCTCGCCCATGCGGGCAGCATCGGGCTGCGCGCCGAAGACGTGCCGCTCGACATGATTACCGAGGTCGGGCGTCAGGTGGTGGCGGTGGTGGGGGAGAAGCGATCGACCTGGCGGCACTGGAACCTGTGGGCCGAGGCGTCAAGGAAGACGATGGAGTGGCGCTTCGCCACAGCCCGCGACCGCGAGGCCGTCGTTGCCCTGATCGTCGACGCTGCCATCGGCGCATCCATTCGCCTCACCCCACCTGAGCTCGCGGCCAGCCCTGAACCCTTCCGATGGGCTGACGGTTCGAGTCGGTTCCGGCCGCGCCAGTCGGTGGTGTTCAGTTCCGCTGACCTGCTCGCGGCCGAAGACCGGCTCCTGGTCCGCGCCAACACGGCGACCGCACCCGCAGTCGATCTTGCCACGGTCGAGGGCGCCACCAGTCGCGACGTCCTTGGCCACCACCTGTCCGAGGGGCAAGCGAACGCGCTGGCCCAGATCGCCACCTCAGGCCGGCAGGTCGACCTCTTGGTTGGCCCGGCTGGGGCGGGGAAGACGACCGCGATGCGTGCCTTGCATGCCGCCTGGACCACCACCCATGGCCCCGGATCGGTCGTCGGGCTCGCTCCGTCGGCTGCCGCAGCGCAGGTTCTGGCTGACGATCTGAGCATCGTGTGTGACAACACCGCCAAGTGGCTCCACGAGCACGACCGGGGCCGAGCCCAGTTCGCCCGCGGTCAGTTGGTGATCATCGACGAAGCCACGCTGGCCGGCACGCACACGCTGGACCGGATCACCGGTCTGGTCGCCGACGCAGGGGCGAAGGTGCTCCTGGTCGGGGACTGGGCCCAACTGCAGTCCGTCGACGCTGGTGGGGCGTTCTCGATGCTCGCCGCCGCCCGGGATGACACCCCCGAACTGGTGGAGATCCTCCGCTTCGACCATGACTGGGAAGCCACCGCCACCGCTGCGTTGCGGGTAGGGGACACCGACGTGATCGGCATCTACCTCCACCACGACCGTGTCCACAGCGGCGGCACCGACGAGATGACCGACGCCGCCTACGACGCCTGGCGCACCGATATCCGGGCCGGGCTGTCGAGCGTTCTGGTCACCGAAGCCACCGCCACCGTCACCCGACTCAATCAACGAGCTCGCGCTGAGCGGATCCTTACCGGTGAGACCGAAGCCGGTCGCGAGGTCGAGCTTGCTGACGGCAACCGTGGGTCGGTCGGGGATCTGATCATCACCCGCCGCAACCAGCGGCAGTTCCGGTCGCTTCGAGGGGGCTGGGTCCGCAACGGCGATCGCTGGCGGATCACTGACGTCCTGCCCGACGGCTCCGTCCTAGCCACCCGCCTCGACCAGAGAAGCGCGGGTGCGGTGGTCCTGCCCGCGGCCTACGTCCGCGAGAGCGTCGACCTCGGCTATGCGACCACCGCGCACCGGGCCCAGGGCATGACGGTCGACACCGCCCACGTGGTCGCCTCGGAGCGCACCAACCGGGAGAACCTGTACGTCTCGATGACCCGTGGCCGTCGATCGAACACTGTCTACGTCGCACTCGACGACCCGGACGACACCCACACCCCGCCGCAGGACGGAGAGGTCACCGCCCGGACTGTGCTCTACGGCATCCTCAAACGCTCCGGTGTCGAGCTGTCGGCGCACCAGATGATCGAGGCCGAGCACGAGCACTGGTCGTCCATCGCCCAGTTGGCCGCCGAGTACGAGACCATCGCCGCCGAAGCCCAACGCGACCGCTGGACGAAGCTGGTCCACCAGATCGGGTTGGACGAGGCAGACGTCGAACGCCTCCTGGCTTCTGACTCCTTCGCGCCACTGGCTGCGGAGTTCCGCCGTGCCGAAGCCAACGGCTACAGCCTCTCCATCGTCCTCCCTCGGGTTGTCGCGAGCCGGGGACTCGCGGACGCCCACGACATCGGCGCCGTGCTGATCAGCCGCCTCCACCATGCCACTGCACGACCCAAGCGAACCGGCCGCCGCCGCGCAGCACCGAACCTTGTCGTCGGCTTGATCGCGGCTGCTTCCGGACCGATGACCGCCGAGCAGCGTCAAGCGCTCGACGAGCGCCGCGAGCTGATGGAAGCCCGCGCCGCCGCACTGGCCGAGCGCGCAATCAAGGACCGTGAGCCGTGGGTTGCGACCATCAGTCCGACTGAGGGCGCATCTGCCTTACACGTCTGCTTCGACCAGATCCGCATCATTGCTGCCTACAGAGACCGCTACGGCATCACCGGAGCTCACCCGCTGGGACCGGTGCCTGCGAGCATCACCCAGCGCGCCGACCGAGAACGCGCAGCGGCCGCTCTACGGCGGACACAGGAGTTGGTCAGCGACCCCGTGGATCCCCGTGTCACGGGGATCCAGCCGACCGTCATGGCTCGCTGACGAGTTTCCACAGGCGCTCGCCAGCCGTCGTTGTCCACAGGTGCCGGAGATTGTTGCTCTCGCCAGTCGGCTGGCGCGCTACCCCGGAGAGACAACATCGGTTCGTCTGAAGGGGATAACGCCATGATTCTGATGGTCTCGGTCCGTCTGGCCGCAACCGTCCACGCTTACCTCGACGCCTACGCGCCAACCAACATCCTCATCCGCGCACTGCGCACTACCGAGGCTCAACGTCTCGCGCTTCCGGTCTCAGCGGTCCTGACGGTCGCCTACGGTCTTCTCGGGGCCTGTCTGACTTCAATCATCAACTCAGACGGTCCCGGCTGGCTTAACCCGATCGCACTTCTTTGCGCGTGGAACACGATTAAGTGCGGCTGGGTGGCCGTGTGCTCAACGGCCGGTAGGCGAGCGATTGGTCAGAGACTGTGATCTCGACAGACGACGACACTGCGCCGATGTCGACTCCCCCGATCGAGGGGATGAGGACGGCCTCCTCGACCGGAAACCTCCTAAGCCCCGTTGCATGCGGCTGTTGCCCCAGATCGACGCGACCGGTTCCATGCGTTGCAACTCGCGGTGAGTCCGCTGGCTGCACGAATCGAGCAACAGTGACCGCGGTGCGGCGTCGTATTTTGCGAGTGGTCCGCAAAGGGTCCGCTGTCGTCCGCCGATTACCTGCATGGTCACACGACCTCGTGTGCACGGTTCAATTTGAACGGGGCACATGCAAGTCCAAGAGGGAATCTGCCCGCTCCGACCGCGGTGCGGCTCGCAAACTGTCGGCACTTCTTGGAAGACTAGCGCGCGTGACCATGAACGAGCGTGAGACGCGCGAGCAGCTGATTGACCCGTTGCTCGCGGATGCGGGTTGGACGCCCGCGCTGATCGAGGAGGAATACGTCTACCGAGCCGGGCGTCTACGCCTGCTGGGCGAGCAGACCGTTCGCGACGAACCGCAGTTCATCGATTATGTGCTGAGGGCAGAGCCGAGAGGTGCGATTTTGGCGTCGCTCGAAGCCAAGGATGAAGCTCACGCTCCGGGGGCCGGACTACAACAGGCGCTGGCGTATGCGTTCGATGTGCAGGCCCCGTTTGCCTTCTCTAGCAACGGCCACGAAGTCGTGGAGCAGGACTTGAGAACGGGAGTCGTTCGTCGACTCAGCGCCTTCCCAAGCCCGGACGAACTTGTGACAAGGTGGCGCGAACGGGTGACATGGAGGGGACCCACCGTGACGACGCCAGACGGGCGGCAGGTTGCGAATCCGCTTCTGCAGTCGGCGTTCGCTCTCCCAGGAGCGCCCTCGATGCGCTACTACCAGGAGCGAGCCGTCAGCGCGTCGATTGAGCAAATCCTGTTGGGGCGGCGCCGGGCACTCCTGTCCTTGGCGACAGGGACGGGCAAGACATTCATAGCGTTCAACTTTGTTCACAAGCTGCTCTCAAGTCAGTACGCAAGGCGCGTGCTCTTCATTGCAGACCGTGTCAGCCTGCGCGATCAGGCCTACAACGAGTTCGGAGGCCTGGGTGATCGGCGGGGCGTCGTGACTGGCGGCGCGGTGCCCTTAGAACGTGACGTCCACTTCGCGATCTATCAGTCGCTCTATGCAGACGCGGTCGGAGGCGGTCGCGTCTACGAACAGTACCCACCTGACTTCTTCGACGTGGTGATCATCGACGAGTGCCATCGAAGTGGCTACGGTGACTGGTCTGCGATCCTCGAACACTTCCAAGGCGCGTTCCACCTGGGCATGACTGCCACTCCGAAGCAGAGTGACTCGGTCGATACCTATGCCCATTTCGCCTCGGAGAATCTTGATGCGGAAGGGCAGCCTCGCCCCATCTTCGAGTACTCACTCGGTCGAGGGATCGATGACGGATTCTTGGCGACGTACAAAGTGATGAAGATCAGCACCAGCGTTGACGAAGGACTCGTCATCCGTGACGAGATCGAGCGCGGTGCGGAACTGATCGTGCCGGAAGGTGCCACGCCACGCGACAGCTACGACATAAAGGAGTTCGAGCGAGCGATCATCGTGCCAGACCGGACAAGGTTGATGTGCGAGCACCTGGCCGGGCTGTTGCGCACCTACGGGGCTCTCGACAAGACCATGATCTTCTGCGTAACGATGGAGCACGCCGAGTTGGTTCGTTCTGAGATGCAGGCGTTGTTGGGCTCCGAGACTGGCAGGAACCTGTATGCGGCCCGCATCGTTAGTGAAGAGCGCGACGCGCAGCCCCTGCTTGAGCAATTCCAGCTCGCTTCGAGCGCTGAGCCTGTTGTCGTGACTACCGTTGATCTGCTGTCGACCGGCGTGAATGCACCGTCGGTGCGCAACATCGTGTTCATGAAGGCGATCGGTTCGGTGACGACGTTCAAACAGATTATCGGGAGGGGCAGCAGACTTGATCCGACGACCGGTAAGACATTTTTCGGCTCTTGTGACTCATCCGTGGGTCGTTGGTCGCGCCTGAACGGCCGCACGCCGCTCTCGCTCTAGGTTTCTGGCTTGTCGAGAGTCAGCAACTGCAGAGCGGAGAACGGCGTGCGAGACGCCAGCCTATGGCGCGCCCTTCTGGGCGTCGAGAACACAGTCATTGAAGAGATCGAGTTCGACGGAGCGGGCGAGGTCGTCGTCGCGCACGTGCGACCCAGGCGAGCCGGTCGTGGCCGTTGTGGCCGGTGTGGCACTCGGGCGTCGTGGTACGACCATGGTGAAGGACGGCGCCGGTGGCGCAGCCTGGATCTGGGCGTGATGCAGGTGTTTCTGGAGGCTGGCGCGCCACGGGTGAACTGCCCTGTCCACGGGCCGACGGTGCGCCAGGTGCCGTGGGCTCGTCACGGCGCCGGGCACACGCTGGCGTTCGACCAGCAGGTCGCCTGGCTGGCTACGCAGTGCTCGAAGTCGGCGATCACACAGCTGATGCGGGTCGCGTGGCGCACGGTCGGGTCGATCATCGCCCGCGTCTGGGACGACACCGCCGCCGGGATCGACGCGTTCGCCGGACTGCAGAGGATCGGGATCGACGAGATCTCCTACAAGCGTCATTATAAGTACCTGACCGTGGTCGTCGATCACGACACCGGTCGGCTGGTGTGGGCCAGCCCCGGCCGCGACCGCGCCACCGTGGAGAAGTTCTTCGATGCGTTGGAAGCTTCCGAGCAGGGCAGGTGTGCGCAGATCACCCACGTCACCGCTGATGGTGCGGAATGGATCGCGAACGTCGTCCGGGAGCGATGCCCCCAAGCGGTGCGGTGCGCCGACCCTTTCCATGTCGTCGGGTGGGCAACCGACGCGCTCGATGCCGTGCGCCGCGACGCCTGGAACCAGGCGCGTCGAGCCGGGAACACCAAGGTCTACGGCTGGGCCGCTGGCCGTCGTCTGGTCGTGTCCACCGGTCACGCGCGAGCCCTCAAGAACGCCCGATACGCACTGTGGAAGAACCCCGAGAACCTCACCGATCGCCAACAGGCCAAGCTGGAATGGATCGCGAAGACCGACCCCAGGCTCTACCGCGCTTACCTCCTGAAGGAGGGTCTGCGCACTGTGTTCCGGCTGCCGCCCGACGAAGCCGCGGACGCACTCGACAGGTGGATCGCCTGGGCGCGGCGTTGTCGGATCGAGTCGTTCGTCAAGCTCCAGCAGCGCATCTCCAGGCACCGCACCGAGATTCTCGCCGCGATCGAGCATGGCCTTTCCAACGGGCTGGTCGAGTCGGTCAACACCAAGATCCGACTCATCACGAGAATGGCCTTCGGATTCCGCTCACCCGACGCCCTCATCGCACTCGCGATGCTCAACCTCGGCGGTCACCGCCCCACCTTGCCCGGTCGATGACCCACGGATGAGTCACAAGAGCCCATTTTTCCGGGTCATCGATTACACCAACGCCACTCGGTTGTTTGACGACTGGGATCTTCCCACTGTGCCTGCGGTCGCTGGAGCGACCACAGGCACGCACTCCTTGAGCGGAATTGTTCAGGACGAGGAATCGGGGGAACTGATCCCGGGAGCCTCAGTCTCGATCCGTGTCGTTAGCCGTCTGCTTGCGGAGTGGCGGGCCGACGATGACGCGCGCTTCCGGGTCGATGAGCTGCCTAGTTCTGTACTCGATCTCTTCGTCGCTGCCACCGGGTACACCCGTCGCCACCTTCGAGTGGATCCCACCGATACCGACGCGCAGCCGCTGGTGGTCGCGCTCCGTCGCCCGGCTCAGGGAGAGCGTCGCCTTCGCATCTCGGGTGTCGAAGTCGCCATCGCCGACGAGATCGAGGTCGATCTTGGCAACGGCAACACATTGAATCCTGCCGAGTATCTGAGCCGTGTCCGGTCGGTCGTGAGTGAACGCACCCCGTCCCTTGACGATCTCAGAGCCACGTGGCAGTCGCGGGCGAGTCGCCGCGAGCTTGAGGAGTATCTATCTGTGCGGCAGATCACGCCGGAGCTTCTCAGCGTGGTCCTTGGCCGATACGACCTCGACGGGTTCGACCTGCTCGGGCACGCCGCGTTCGACGCTCCTCCGCTCAGCCTGGATGCCCGCGCTGTCGCCGCGCAGGCTAAGTTAGTCCGGCGCTACCCAGCTCTGCCCGACGGGTTCGTCGCTGCCGTCCTCGACAAGTTCCGTCTCGGTGGCGTCGCCGAAGTTGCGAGCAGTGAACTCTTCAGCCTCGCCCCGTTCCTTTCCGAGTGGGGTGGTGTGCTTGGAGTAACGTCAGTTCTGGGTGGCGCTGAGGCGGTCGGCACCTTCCTGTCTACCGTCCAATCCGTGCTGTTCGAGTCAGAAGTAGACGCATGACCCTCTCCGAACTCCAGTCCAAGATTAAGTCCGCATCCGACCGGATGCGTGCAGACGACAACACCAAGAATGCGCTGAAGTATCTTGAGCAACTTACTTGGCTCCTCTTCTTAAAGGTCTTCGATTCACTCGAAGAGAACCGCGAATTGGTCGCCGAGATCGACGGTACGACGTACCGGCCATTGATTCGCCGCGAGTTCCGTTGGGCCACGTGGGCGCGCAATCGCGACCTCACAGGAGATGCGCTTATCGAGTTCGTCACGGAACAACTGTTGCCGTACTTGCGCGAATTGTCGGGGAGTTCCCGCGCCGAGCGAGTGGGAGCGATCTTCGGAGAGATCCGCACGGTGATGAAGTCGGGATACTCGCTCAAGGAAGTCGTTAACATCGTCGACTCCATCGACTTCCACGCGCTCGACAACCACCACGCGATGAGCGTCATCTATGAGTCATTGCTCGCGCAGACAGCTGATGCTGGGTGGTCGGGGGAGTTCTACACGCCCCGACCAGTTGTTGAGGCGATGGTCCGCATTGTCAACCCGACGCTCGGAGAGACTGTGTACGACCCCTGCTCGGGTTCGGCGGGGTTCCTTGTGGGATCCGCTGAGCACATGGCTCCGGATACCAAGACCACCGAGCAACGTGCGACTTTCAACTCGAAGACTTTCTTTGGGCAGGAATCCGGAGAGATCGCAGCGCTGGTTGGCACAATGAACTTGATCCTGCATGGGGTCGAAGACCCACAAGTCGTGCGGAGGAACACGCTTGAGCAGGATGCCCGCAACGTTGCCCCGAGCCAGCAATTCAGCGTGATCTTGACAAACCCGCCATTCGGCGGCACCGAAAACCCCCAGGTTCAGCAGAACTTTCCCAGCAAGTCTGCAGCGACGGAGTTGCTGTTCTTGCAGCACTGCATGGCTAAACTGCGCGACGGTGGACGCGCCGCCATCGTTTTGCCTGACGGCATCCTTTATCGCACTGAAACGGCCTTCTCAACTGTACGACGCCGACTGATCAACGAGTTCAACGTAACGGCCATCGTACGGCTGCCCACTGGCGTTTTTCCGACTGCCCCTGACACACGCACGAACATCATCTTCTTCGGCAAGAATGGCCGGACCGAAACGATTCGCTACTATCAAGTGCCCGCGCCACCTGGGAAGCGCTCCTACAGCAAGACCAACCCGATTACGGCAGACGTGCTGAAGGGGGCTGAAGCGTGGCTGACTGAAGGCATGGCTGATGACTGCGCTTGGGAGGTCGCCTACGACGCGTTAGTCGAGAGCGGCTTCGATCTGGATATTCCATGGCCCAACGCAGCTCTGGTCACAGGCGCTGACACGGCGGGCGAACGCATCGAGGGTCTTCACACTCGTCTTGGCGTGATGGTTGAACTCACGCAGGCGTTAGCCACCGCTCATAGCTCCATGGAGCGTTTCCCCCTTGCTGAAGCTCGCCCAATCGGCGACTGGGTGGTGGAAGCTGGACCACGTGCGGGCGACCAGCTGCCTGAGCGCTACGTCGGTGTGAGCAATACCGGCGGACTTGCGCCCTTCAAAGGCAAGACTGCAAAGGACACGAGTCGTTATCGGGAGCTTCGGCCGGGCGACTTCGTCTACAACCCAATGCGTGTCAACGTTGGCTCAATCGCGCTGTGTCGTCGCGAAGACGAGGCAGGGTGGGTCAGTCCTGACTACGTCGTCTTCCGCCTGGCAGACGACACCCCGTTCGATGAGGAGTACCTCCTCATGTTTCTCAAGAGCGAGCAGGGCAGGGCGGAGATCGAGCGGGAGAGCCGCGGAGCAGTACGTCGGCGCCTCTACTTCGACGGCGTCAAGAAACTGAACGTTCCGGTGCCTGGCGACCGTGAGTCATGGTCGGCGCTGATCGCATCTTTTGCTTCAATCCGGCGACATCTTCGCGAGCTGCCGACGGCGGCCTTTGGGGCGTTGGCGGCGTTCGAGTCGGCAGTGTTCGACACGGACCGGGAGAGTAGTTCGAACTCTTAATCGTTGCTGGTACTTCACCAATAAGTTAAGGTGAAGCACCAGCAACTATTTAGGAGGGCGCTGTGCGGCTTGGTGGATCGAGTGAGGTGGCTGCGGAACTAGGCGTCTCCCTGTCGCGGGTAACAGCCTTGCGTCAACGTGCAGATTTTCCGGATCCGATCGGCGAGATCGCCCAGGGGCCGATCTGGGACCTGGATGTCATTGCTGCGTGGGCCGGCTCCAGCCTCCGGCGCACCAAGGCCGGCCGTCCGTCAGCTGAGGATGCTCGCCGAACGCTCGGAGGCCGCTTTCTGCTGGAGTATCCAGCAATTGGTAGTGGGGGTTTCGCTGATGTTTACCGGGCCGCTGACAAGAAGACCGGCGACACAGTCGCGATCAAGGTTCTTCGTGACGTCGGGAGCATTGACGCCGAGGCGATCAAACGCTTTCGACGTGAACTACGCATCATGCAGGATCTAACCCATTCAAATGTGGTGCCAGTTCTGTCCGATGGAGATACTTCTGCGGACCAGATTTGGTATGCAATGCCGATCGCGCAGGGCAGTCTGTCTGACTTCGCCTCAACCACGGAACTGACACCACCCATGATCGTCGACATCCTGCGGCAGGTTTGCGCGGGTTTGGCCCACGTCCACGAACACGGCGTCTATCACCGTGATCTCAAGCCGGCGAATGTCTTGCGTCTTAGCGCCGAGGACGGCAGCACGGAGACGTGGGCGGTCTCTGACTTCGGACTAGCCGTGCAGGCGGAGCGAGATACGGATCCACTCACCTCGACATACCGCCAGGGCCTCGGGTCGTGGGTCTATACGGCGCCAGAACAGTGGCAGCAGGCGAGGACGGCGGATCATCGCTCGGATGTCTACAGTCTGGGCAAGATCCTGCAGGAACTGGTGACTGGTGAGATGCCGGTGAACGCTGAGATGCCTGTCAGTGTGCTACGCCCCGTGGTCGAGAGGGCCATCGCCAACGCTCCTGACGCTCGTTACCAATCGGTCGAGGAATTCGTCGAGGCTATGGATCGTGCAATGGGCGCGAAGGCATCGCATGGGTCATGGGAAACGAGAGAGGAGCAGGCTGAACGGCTGCGAGACAGGCTTCTGAGTCGTCCAGGTGGAGAGGACCTCATCAACGTGGTCGAGTGGGCGCTGACGCTGGATGAAGCCAGCGACGAGGACATGGCGTCTTTGGTTCGTGTTCTCCCCTGGATGGATCTCGCCTCGATCAGGTGGCTATGGGAATGGGACCCTTCTGCCTTCGGCCGTGTGATCCAACGCTTCGCCGCACACGCCGGAACCGGAAGCTTCTCATTCGAATACTGCGACACCCTTGCGAACTTTTTGCGTCGCGTGGCGCGGGGAACCCAAGACCCGAAGGCGCTGGGGCAGGTAGTCCGTGCTCTTGCGCGACTCGGGACTCACCATAGCCGCTGGCACGTCCGGGATGTCCTGGTGGAGGTTCTGCAAGACATCAAGTCTGAGGCAGGTGCCAGCGCGGCGGTGGAGGCGCTCCGCTCGATCCCCCTCGATGAGTTGCGATGGTCGATCACTGATTTCACGATTCGAAGTCTCCCCGCGGCCGTTCGGGCTGGGGTCGGACCGCTCGTCGCGACAGCTTCTTAGAGGCGTACCGCGCAGCCCCGGTTTTCCAAGGGTCACCTTGGCTGTGGCCGCGATTCTTCCATGCTTGGGCTGGCGAACACCGATGAACGCTGTGTCGTTGGAAATGGGCTCGGGGCCGACAGCTACTCGCTAGAGGGTGCCCTTCGTGGCGCTCACCAACCCCTCGAGCGACCGAGCCATGGGGTTTGAGGGCTCTTCCCAGATGAGGGTGTAGGTCGGCCGGGCGCGTCGGTCCGCAGATAGACGTCGAGGTCTCCCGACGATGGAGGTTCCTACGCCATCCATCCGAAAGACCTCGACGT
>NZ_JBDYKJ010000085.1:0-19092 GCF_040012395.1 Nocardioides sp. 31GB23
CCTCTTCGCCCCCGAGCCCCCCGACGGTGGTCCCGTACGACGCCCCCGTCCCGGCGCCGCGGCCGCCACCGGCGCGGGCGACTACTGGCCGTGGGACACCGGCCACGGCACCGGCACTGGTCACGGCACTGGGACAGGCACGGGTGTGGGCGCCCTCGGGTCGATGACCCACACCGGCAGCGGCGTCCTCGGCGAGGGCGTGGGCGTCGAGGACGACCAGGTGCCGGGCCGCAGCACCTTCCGGCTGGCCGCGCTGCTGCTGGCGGGCGTGCTGCTGGTGGTCGCGGTGGCCGTGGCCTTCAACCTGGGGCGCGGGCGCACCCCGCTGGGCAGCGTCCCCGAGGACGAGGCGTCCTCCACGCCGGGCTCGTCGGCCACCGCCTCGGCGACCCCGGAGCCGCTGACCGGCCTCAGCGTCACCGACCTCGACCCGCAGGCCGCGCCGCCCGAGGAGAACCCCGAGCTCACGGGCGACACCGTCGACGGCGACCCCGCCACCAGCTGGCGCACCGAGACCTACAAGCAGGACCTCGGCCCGGCCGGCCTCAAGACCGGCGTCGGGCTCGTCGTCGACCTCGGGAGCGCCGCCGAGGTCCGCTCGGTCGAGCTCGACCTGGTCGGGGAGGGCTCCCAGGTCGAGCTCTACGTCACCGAGGAGGCGCCCACCGTGGTGGCCGACCTCGAGCCGGTCGCCGAGGTGACGGCCGGCTCCACCGAGAGCATCGAGCTCGAGGAGGCCGTCGCCGGCCGCTACGTGACCATCTGGTTCACCTCGCTGCCCGACGTCGCCGACGGCTTCCGCGGCGAGGTCTCGGAGATCCGGGTGCTCGGATGAGCACGCGATGAGGGGTCACCGCCAGGACGAGCGCCCGCTCGCCGAGCTCGACGACCGCGCCCTGCTGGCCGCCCACGTCGCCGGTCGCGAGGGCGCGTTCGGGGAGCTCTTCGGCCGGCACCGCGACCGGCTCTGGGCGGTGGCGCTGCGCACGACCGGCCAGCCCGAGGACGCCGCCGACGGCCTCCAGGACGCCCTGGTCGCGGCCTACCGGCGCGCCGGCTCCTTCCGCGGCGACGCCGCGGTCACCACGTGGCTGCACCGCATCGTCGTCAACGCGTGCCTCGACCGGCTGCGGGCCGCCCGCGTGCGGCGTACCGACCGGCTGCCCGACGACCTCGAGGAGTACGGCGAGCGCGGCGACACCCGCACCGCCACCGCCGAGACCGACGACCCGGCCGAGCAGTCGGTGCGGGCCGAGCGGCGCCGCGCGGTCCTCGACGCGCTGGGCCGGATCAGCCCCGAGCAGCGCGCCGCCATCGTGCTGGTCGACATGGAGGGCTACCCCGTGGCCGAGGCGGCACGCATCCTCGACGTCGCGGCCGGCACCGTGAAGTCGCGCTGCTCGCGTGGGCGGGCCCGCCTCGCGGCCCACCTCGCCGAGCTGCTCGTCGACGACGACACCGCCCCGGGTGACCCGCACCACCCGCCGACGGGGAACCCGGGAGGCCCGGCGCGCGTCAGACCGGACGACCCGCGCGGACCACCCGCGTCACCGTCCCGCCCCTGAGAGCCGGCGAGGTGGCCGACCCCGGCCACCGGCATCCGGAGGCCACGGGCGAGGATGATCCGTCGGGCGTCGCACGAGACCGACCCCGCACCGCACGCACCCCCACCACCCCCACGACGTCGAAGGAGGCGAGATGACCGGGCACCCAGCACCCTCCCCCGAGGAGGAGGCTCGACTGCGACGTCTCCTCGCCGACGCGCGCCACGAGGCCCCGGTGCCCGCCGACGTCGCCACCCGGCTCGACGAGGTCCTGGGCCGGCTCGAGGCCGGTGAGGACGTGCCCAGCGGCATCAGCGGCACCGGCGTGCTCGAGCTCGCCGCGGCCCGCCGTCGCCGCGCGGCTTCGATGCTGGTCGCAGCCGCGGCCGTGGTCGCCGTCGGGATCGGTCTGGGCCAGGTCGTCGACCTCTCGGGCGGCTCCAGCGCCGACTCCAGCGCCGGCTCCGACGGCGCCGCCGAGAGCTCCGTGAGCGCCGAGCGGGACGAGGAGCGTGAGCGCTCGGCCGCCCCCGACCGCGGCGACACCGGCGAGGGCGGGTCCAGCCCCGGCGGCGCGGCCGCCAACGACGTCGGCCCGGGCACCACGATGATGCGCGAGGAGCCCCGGCGCGCCGTCGTCGTCGTCGACCGCCGGCTGGCCCGCGTGGGCGACGACTCCTTCAGCGACGACTCCGCCGTCGTGCAGCGTCGCGCCATCCGCCGCGGCGGAGGGCCCTCCGCCCGGGTCGCCCGGCTGCGTGCCGCGCCGCGCCCGGTCGCACGCCGCTGGCAGGACTGCGCGCCCGCCGAGTGGGGCGAGGGCATCCCGGTCGCGGTCCTCTACGACGGCGAGCCGGCCGTGCTCGCCTTCCGGGCACCCGCCGGCGACAGCCAGGTCGTCGACCTGCTGCAGTGCGGCACCGGCGGCGTGCTGCGCAGCACCACGCTCCCCCGCCCCTGACCCGCCCCTGACCCGTCGCTGACCGGCCGCCGACCTGCCTCGCGCCGGTCGCGGGTCCGTCACGGGCCGGACACCCGCCGGGCACCCCGTTCCGGGAGCGCGCGGGAATGCGGCTCACCTAGGATCGGTTGGACCCCACGGACCAGGAACCGGTCCAACCCCCTGACCGAGGAGCAGCTGGACGCATGGCCGAGAACGACATCCGCAACGTGATCATCATCGGCTCGGGCCCCGCCGGGTACACCGCGGCGGTCTACGCCGCTCGTGCCAACCTGCACCCGCTGGTGTTCGAGGGCTCCGTCACCGCCGGCGGTGCGCTGATGAACACCACCGAGGTCGAGAACTTCCCGGGCTTCCGCGACGGCATCATGGGCCCCGCCCTGATGGACGAGATGCGCGGGCAGGCCGAGCGCTTCGGCGCCGAGCTGGTGGCCGACGACGTGGTCGAGGTCGACCTGACCGGCGACGTCAAGACGGTCCGCACCGCCACCGACACCCACCGGGCGCACGCGGTGATCCTGGCGACCGGCTCGGGCTACCGCGAGCTGGGCCTGCCCAACGAGAAGGCGCTCTCGGGCCGCGGCGTCTCCTGGTGCGCCACCTGCGACGGGTTCTTCTTCCGCGACCAGCACATCGCCGTGGTCGGCGGTGGCGACTCCGCCATCGAGGAGGCCACCTTCCTGACCCGCTTCGGGTCGAAGGTCTCCCTGATCGTGCGCCGCGACGAGCTACGCGCCTCCAAGATCATGCAGGAGCGCGCCTTCGCCGACCCCAAGCTCGAGATCATCTGGAACAGCAAGGTCGCCGAGATCAACGGCACCGACAAGCTCGAGTCGCTCACGCTGGAGGACACCACCACCGGCGAGCAGCGCTCGCTCGACGCCACCGGCCTGTTCATCGCCATCGGCCACGACCCGCGCTCGGAGCTGCTGGTGGGCCAGGTCGACCTCGACGACAACGGCTACGTGCTCGCCGAGCACCCCAGCACCGGCACCAACCAGCCCGGTGTCTTCGCGTGCGGCGACCTGGTCGACCACCAGTACCGCCAGGCGATCACCGCCGCCGGCACCGGCTGCGCGGCCGCGCTCGACGCCGAGCGCTTCCTCGCCGAGCTGGAGCACGTCGCGGCCAACCCGGCCGAGGCGCAGGAGCGCGCCGACGCCGAGGTCGTCGGAGCCTGAGCCGGCGAGCCCCGTGGGGCCGTGGAACATCGCGGCACCCGGCGGCGTTCCTCACCCAGCACCCCGCACCACCAGCACCACCCCGGCACCCAGCCACCACACAGCCATCACCACAGATCCCGAAAGGTCCCACCATGGGCAACATCTCCGCCGTGACCGACGCCGAGTTCGACCAGACGGTCCTGATGGCCGACAAGCCGGTCCTCGTGGACTTCTGGGCCGAGTGGTGCGGGCCGTGCCGCCAGGTCGCCCCGATCCTCGACGAGCTCGCCGGTGCGCACGGCGACAAGATCACGTTCTTGAAGATGAACGTCGACGAGAACCCCGTGACCCCCTCGTCCTACCGGGTCACCGGCATCCCGACGATCAACGTCTACCAGGGCGGCGAGGTCGTCAAGACCATCGTCGGCGCCCGCCCGAAGGCCGCGCTGCTCAAGGAGCTGGCCGACTTCATCTGATCGGCGGCTCCACCCACGCGTGACCGGACCCCCGGTGCCTCACGGCGCCGGGGGTTCGCTGCGCTCGGCCGCCGGGACCGCGACCGGCCGCACCGCGCCGCGCAGCCGCTCGATCGCGGCCTCCACCTCGTCGCGCCAGGTCAGCACCGAGCCGAGGTCCATCCGCATCCGTGGCGTCAGCGGGTGGGGGCGCTGGGTGCCGAAGCCCACCCCGCCGAGGAAGCCCACCGGCAGCGCGCAGCCGGCGACCTGCGACCCTCCCCACGCACGCGGCCCGTGCCCGGGCACCAGGTCGGTGCGCCCGAAGGCCTCCACCGCGCGGATCCCGCCGCGCCCGAGCAGGTCGCGGGCCATCGCCTGCACCAGCACCCGCCCCAGGCCCCCGCCGGCGTGCACCGGGTCGACGTACCCGCTGACGAGCAGCACGGCGTCGGGCGAGACCGGGGAGGTCGCGAAGGCGTCGGCTCCGGGCACGAACGCCGGCGGCGCGTAGACCAGGTGGCCCACGGCGCGTCCGTCGACCAGCACCACCCGCCCGCAGGAGCCCCACTCGCGCAGCACCCCGGAGGTCCAGGCGGCACGCTCCTCGGCCGCCTCGCGCGGCGTGCAGGCGCGGGCCCGGCGCACCGGGTCGAGCTGCCAGACCGCGCAGGTGCGGCACGGCGCGTCGAGCTCCTCGAGCAGGTCCAGCGTCAGCCGGACGACCCTGCGTGCCACCTGCCACACCCGCCTCACCGTGGACTGTGAGCCGTTCGACCCGCCCACCACGCGATCTGCGCGTGCGCGCGAGCCCGGCATCCCTCATGCTAGACCTGTCATGGATTCCACACCCGCGCGCTCGCAGACCCGCCTCGACTCCTTCGTCGACCTCTACGCCGCGCGCACGGCCGGCATGACCGCATCGGAGATCCGGGCCCTCTTCGCCGTCGCCTCCCGGCCCGAGGTCGTCTCGCTGGCCGGCGGGATGCCCAACATCTCCGGGCTGCCGCTCGACGTCGTCGGTGGCGCGATCGGCGAGCTCGTCGAGAAGCACGGCACCGTGGCGATGCAGTACGGCTCGGGCCAGGGCGTGCCCGAGCTGCGCGAGCAGATCACCGACGTGATGCGGCTCGAGGGCATCGAGGCCCACCCCGACGACGTCGTGGTCACGGTGGGCTCCCAGCAGGCCGTCGACCTGGTCACCCGCGTCTTCTGCGACCCCGGCGACGTGGTGATCTGCGAGGCGCCGTCGTACGTCGGCGCGCTGGGCGTCTTCCGCGCCTACCAGGCCGAGGTCGTGCACGCCGAGATGGACGCGCACGGGCTGGTGCCCGAGGCGCTGCGCCAGGCGATCGCCTCGGTCAAGGCTGCCGGCAAGACGATCAAGTTCCTCTACACGATCCCGAACTTCCACAACCCCGCCGGCGTGACCATGTCGGCCCAGCGGCGCACCGAGGTGCTCGAGATCTGTCGCGAGGAGGGCGTGCTGATCCTCGAGGACAACCCCTACGGGCTGCTGGGCTTCGAGCGCGAGCCGCTGCGCGCGCTGCGCGCCGACGAGGCCGACACCGTGATCTACCTCGGGTCCTTCTCCAAGACCTTCGCCCCCGGCTTCCGGGTCGGCTGGGCGCTGGCGCCGCACCCGGTGCGCGAGAAGCTGGTGCTGGCTCAGGAGTCCGCGACCCTGTGCCCCCCGCAGTTCTCGCAGATGGCGGTGTCGTCCTACCTGGCCAGCCACGACTGGGTCGGACAGATCAAGCAGTTCCGCGAGATGTACCGCGAGCGCCGCGACGCCATGGTCTCCGCGCTCGACGACCTGATGCCCGCCGGTTGCACGTGGAACGTGCCCGAGGGCGGCTTCTACGTCTGGCTGGGCCTGCCCCCGGGCATCGACGCCAAGGCGATGCTGCCGCGGGCCGTCACGGCCCGGGTGGCCTACGTGCCCGGCACCGCGTTCTACGCCGACGGCTTCGGCTCCAGCGCCATGCGCCTGTCGTTCTGCTACCCCACCCCGGAGCGGATCCGCGAGGGCGTGCGCCGCCTCGCCGGGGTGCTCGAGGCCGAGATCGAGCTGCGCGCGACGTTCGGCGCGACGCTGCCCGAGCGCGGCCTGCCGGCCGGCTACGACGCGCCCGGCAGCGACGTCAGCTGAGCAACGGCGGGGCGGTGCCTGCGCACGTGGCAGGATCAGGCCCGTGCTGGACCTGACCTATCCCCCGATCATCCTCGCAGCCAAGACCGGATTCCGGCTGCTGGGCCAGCGCATCACGATGACGGGCACCGAGCACGTGCCACGTGAGGGCGGTGTGCTCCTCGCCTGCAACCACATCGGGTACGTCGACTTCGTCTACGGCGGCCTGGCCGCCAACCCCTCGGGTCGCCTGGTCCGGTTCATGGCCAAGCGGGAGATCTTCGACCACCCGCTGGGCGGGCCGCTGATGCGCTCGCTGCACCACATCGAGGTCGACCGCGGCGAGGGCCTGGCCTCCTTCCGCACCGCCGTCGACTTCCTGCAGCAGGGCGAGGCCGTGGGCATCTTCCCCGAAGCCACCATCTCGCGCTCGATGGACCTCAAGGAGTTCAAGACCGGCGCCGTGCGGATCGCCGCCCAGGCCGGCGTGCCGATCGTGCCGGTGATCCTGTGGGGCACCCAGCGGATGATGACCAAGGACCACCCCCGCGACTTCTCGCGGGGCAAGACCATCTCGCTGACGGTGGGCGAGCCGATGCACCCCGACGGCAGCGACCCGGTGGGCCAGACCGCCCAGCTGCGGGAGCGGATGTCGTCGATGCTCGACGACGCCATCGCGGCCTACCCGGCCGACGAGCAGCCCCCCGGCTCCTGGTGGGTGCCCGCGCGCCACGGTGGCTCCGCCCCGACCCCCGACGAGGCCGCCCGGCTCGACGTCGAGGAGAAGCGCGCCCGCGCGGCCAAGCGGGCCGCCAAGCGCGCCCAGGGCTGACCCTCCCCCGCCGCCCCGAGGAGCTTCATCGGCCGGCCGACGGATCTGTCGGGTGGACGATGAAGCTTCGTCGTCCACCCGGGAGTTCTATCGGCCGGCCGATGAAACTACAGGTCTCTTTGTCGACAAAGAGATATATCGATTGAAAGACGTGTCGCTAGATCGGCCGGTCCCGGCGGTTGCGGGGGTCGATGACGTCGATGATGCGCTGCAGGTCGTCCATCGTGGCGAACTCGACGCTGATCTTGCCCTTGCTGCGTCCCATGTCGACCTTGACCCGGGTCTCCAGGCGGTCCGAGAGCCGCTCAGCGATGTCGGCGAGACCCGGCGCCGACGGCTTGGACCGCCGGGTGCGCGGGCCGGGCCGGTCGTGGTCGCCGACGGCGACGATCTCCTCGAGCCCACGCACGCTGATGCCCTCCGAGACCACCCGCTGGGCCAGCCGGTCCTGCAGGTCGGCGTCGTCGACCGCGAGCAGGCTGCGCGCGTGCCCGGCCGAGAGCACTCCCGCGGCGACCCGGCGCTGCACGGCGGGGCTGAGCCGCAGCAGGCGCAGGGTGTTGGAGATCTGGGGGCGCGAGCGCCCGATCCGCTGGGCCAGCTCGTCGTGCGTGCAGCCGAAGTCCTCGAGCAGCTGGGCGTAGGCCGAGGCCTCCTCCAGCGGGTTGAGCTCCGAGCGGTGCAGGTTCTCCAGCAGCGCGTCGCGCAGCATGTCGGTGTCGTCGGTCTCGCGCACGATCGCCGGGATGGCGGTCAGGCCGGCCTCCTGCGACGCGCGCCAGCGCCGCTCGCCCATGACCAGCTCGAAGCTTTCGTCGGCGACGCGACGCACGACGATCGGCTGGAGCAGCCCGACCTCGCGGATCGAGTGCACCAGCTCGGCCATCGCGTCCTCGTCGAACACCTGGCGCGGCTGCACCCGGTTGGGGACGATCTGGGCCACCGGGATCTCGCTGAACCAGGCCCCGTGCACCGGCGCTAGCCCGGGGTCGACGCTCCCACCTTCGTCACCATCGGGTGCACCGTCCGCGGCGGACCGGTCGGCACCGTCGGTGCCGGCGTCGTGCTGTGACGGAGAGGCGTCCTGGGTGGCACCGGGGCCACCCGTTCGCCCGACCTCGGGGTCGGCGGCGGGGGAGGTGGGGATCAGCGATCCGAGGCCCCGACCGAGGCCGCGGCGCGTGGCGGGACGAGGTGCGTTCACGAGCGGACTCCTCGGTGGGTGATCTCGCGTGCCGCCTCCAGGTAGGACAGCGCGCCGGGCGAACCCGGATCGTAGGTCATCACCGTCTGCGCGTAGGACGGCGCCTCGGAGACCCGGACCGAGCGGGGGATGGCGGTGCGCAGCACCTGGTCGCCGAAGTGCTCGCGGACCTCCTCCGCGACCCCCGCCGCCAGCCGGGTGCGCCCGTCGTACATCGTGACCAGGATCGTGGAGACCGACAGCGCCGGGTTGAGGTGCGCCTTGACCATGTCGACGGTCTCGAGCAGCTGGCCGAGCCCCTCCAGCGCGTAGTACTCGGCCTGGATCGGGATCAGCATCTCCTCGCCCGCCACCAGGGCGTTGAGCGTGAGCAGCCCCAGGGACGGCGGGCAGTCGACGATCACGTAGTCGAACCGGTCGTCGCCGGCCTCGGCGGCCGTGCCCACCCCCGGGTGGCCGTGGATGGCCTTGCGCAGCCTGCCCTCCCGGGCCACCACGCTGACGAGCTCGATCTCGGCGCCGGCGAGGTCGATCGTCGCCGGGACCACCCAGAGGTTGTCCACCTCGGGGCACGGGCTGATGACGTCGGTGAGCGGCGCTCCGTCGACCAGCGCGTCGTAGGTGCTCGGGACGCCGCGGTGGTGGTCGACGTTCAGCGCCGTGGAGGCGTTGCCCTGGGGGTCCAGGTCGATCACCAGGACCCGCTGCCCCAGCTGGGCGAGGGCTGCGGCCACGTTGACGGTGGTGGTGGTCTTGCCCACGCCGCCCTTCTGGTTGGCCACCACGAAGACCCGGGTGGCGTCGGGGCGGGGAGCCGGGGGCAGGGACCGGGACCGCAGGCGCACCGAGAGGCTGTGCTCGGCGGCCCGAGCCAGGGGAGTGGCCTCGTCCGCGAAGCCGGACGGCTGGTCGGCCAGGTCCGCCGCGGTCCGCACCCGGTACGCCGCTACCGGCGTCGCGCCGGTTTCACGTGGAACATCGGGTCCCTGGTCGCCGGTTTCACGTGAAACATCATCGGGGCCGACCATCGGAACTCCTGTGGATAAACTGTTGAAACTGTGGACAACCACGCTCAGACCGCGCTCCGGACCGGTGGATAACTCTGGGGACAGAGGTGGAGCCCCCACGCTGCACCGATGCTCGGCCGACGTGGCACCACCTGGGTCACCTGGGGCCGGACCGACGCGACTGACGACGAGCCCGCTTGCCGCCAGCGCCGGAACGCCCCGCCTTCGCGGCGCCCGCGCGCTGCGGCGGCCACGATACCGAGGCCGGGTCCCCCCAGGCCACTCGCAGCACCCAGGTCGCCTCCTCCAGCACGGATTCGCCGAGGCGGCCGATCTCGGGCTCAGCGCATCGCCAGACGGCCAGCTCGGCGCGCGTCCGCTCGACCTCCTCGGCGACCGAGGAGCCCTTCATCGCCAGGAGGGCGCCCGAGGGGGCGACCAACGGCATCGACCAGCCGAGGAGGCGCTCCAGGGGAGCGACCGCCCGAGAGGTGACGACGTCGAAGGTGCGGCGCCCGTGCACCTCCTCGGCCCGTGCGCGGACCACCTCGACCTGTCCGGCGAGCTCGAGCTCGGCGACGACCTCCTCCAGGAAGACGGTGCGTCGCAGCAGGGGCTCCACCAGGGTCACCCGGACGTCTGGACGGGCCAGCGCCAGCACCAGGCCGGGAAGGCCGGCCCCCGACCCGATGTCACAGACCTCGACGCCGGGCGGCACCCACTCCGAGAGCACGGCGCTGTTGAGCAGGTGCCGGTCCCAGAGCCGGGGGACCTCCCGGGGCCCGATCAGGCCTCGCTCCACCCCGGCCTCGGCCAGCAGCGCGGCATACCGCTCGACGGCTGCCATCCGCTCGGACGGGAACACCCCCCGGGCCACGTCGGGCACGGGGGGTGTTTCACGTGAAACCGAGCCCGGAGGCCGCTCCTCACTCAGGGAGGATCACCACGTAGCGACGCGGCTCGACGCCCTCGGACTCCGAGCCCAGCCCAGCGGCCGCGACGGCGTCGTGCACGACCTTGCGCTCGAACGGGCTCATCGGCTCGAGGTCGACGCGCCGACCGGACTCCCGCGCCTCGGCACACTTCTCGGCGGCCAGCGCCTCGAGCTGGGTGCGCTTCTCGGCACGGAACCCCGAGATGTCGAGCATCAGCCGCGACCGCTCGCCGGTCTCACGGTAGACGGCCAGACGGGTCAGCTCCTGGAGCGCGTCGAGCACCTCGCCACGAGCACCCACCAGCTGGGAGAGGTCGGCACCCACGATCGAGACGGCCGCACGGTCGCCCTCGACGTCCATGTCGAGGTCGCCGTCGAGGTCGGCGATGTCGAGGAGCTCCTCGAGGTAGTCCGCGGCGATGTCGCCCTCGTTCTCGAGGCGCTCGACGCGCGAGCTGTCGCTCTCACCTGCGACGGCCGGCTCGGCCTGCTCCTGCTCGGCACTGACGTCCTGGGTCACGTCCTGGGTCACGAGGAACCTCCGTTGGTCGAGTCCGGCTTGGGGTTGCCGGTCTGCCGGCGCTGCTGCCGGGTCTGCTTCTTGGGCTGCTGGCGCTGCGCAGGGCGGCGCGGCGTCGGGGGAGCGGTCGGCTCGTCGACGGCGACCACGTCACCGTGCTTGACGGCCTTCGCCTTCTCGCGCTCGGCCTTGGCATCGAAGGCCGGCGTGCCGGGGGCGGGGTTGTTGCGGATCACGTAGAACTGCTGGCCCATCGTCCACAGGTTGGAGGTCGTCCAGTAGAGGAGCACACCGATCGGGAAGGCCACGCCACCGAGGCCGAAGGCGACGGGGAGCACGTAGAGCAGCATCTTCTGCTGCTGCGCGTAGGGCCCGGACAGCGCGTCCGCCGGCATGTTCTTGCTCATCAGCTGGCGCTGGGTGAAGAAGGTGGTGGCCGTCATGGCGAGCACCAGCACCAGCGCCAGGAACATCACGCCCGGGTCGCCGCCGCCCTCGCGCCAGATGCCGGCCTGCCAGAAGCTGTCGGCGATCGGGATCTGGCCGAAGATCTTCGCGTCACCGAACTGGCGCGCCAGGTCCTCGGTCAGGAAGCCGTGCGCGGTCTGGTTCTTCGCGGCCTGGTCGAGCAGCCGGAAGAGGGTGAAGAAGATCGGCATCTGCAGCAGCAGCGGCAGGCAGGACGCGAACGGGTTGGTGCCCGAGTCCTTGTAGAGCTTCATCGTCTCCTGGGCGAGACGCTCCCGGTCGTGGCCGTACTTCTTCTGCAGCTCCTTGACCTTCGGCTGGATCAGCTGCATGTTGCGGCTGGCCTTGATCTGCTTGACGAACAGCGGGATCAGCAGCGCGCGGATGACCAGGGTCAGGCCGACGATGGAGAGCACCCACGACATGCCGCCCGCTGGATCGAGACCGAGCAGGTCGAACAGCTTGTGCCAGCCGATCAGGATGCCCGAGATGGCGTAGTAGAGCGGCGTCGCGATGAAGCCGAAGATGTCGCCGATGATGCCCACCGATCAGGCTCCTTGCTGGGTCGAGTGCGGGGAGGGTGCGGGGCTGCTGCGTGCCGGAGGTTCCGCACCGGGTGGTGAGGAGCCCCGCGCGGGCGGCACCGGGTCGTAGCCCCCGGCCGCCCACGGGTGGCAGCGACCGACGCGCCGGGTGGCCAGCCACGTGCCCCTCAGACTGCCATGCACCTGCACGGCCTCGAGGGCGTACGCCGAGCACGAGGGGTGGTAGCGGCAGACCTGGCCGTAGATCGGGCTCACCACGGCGCGGTAGACGCGCAGCAGCGCGACCAGCACGTGCTTCACGGCCGTACCCGCTGCAGGCAGCGGTCGAGGTCGGTGCCGAGCTCGGCGTACGACGCCTGGGCAGCGGCGGGCAGCGCCCGGACCACGAGCACAGCAGAGCCCGGGAGCGTCGAGACGTGCTCCCGGGCCAGGTGGCGCAGTCGGCGCTTCACGCGGTTGCGAACCACGGCGTTGCCCACGGCCTTGCTGACCACGAACCCGATGCGCACCTCGTCATCGTCGCCGACCAGGAGGTGCGCCACCAGCGTCCGTGACCCCGCGCGCCGACCTCGGCGTGAGGCGGCTCGGAAGTCCGAGCCGTCACGCAGACGGTGGGCGGCGGGGAGCAACGGCCGAGGGGGCCGTCGCTCAGACCGAGATGCTCTTGCGGCCCTTGCGGCGCCGCGAGTTCAGGATGGAGCGGCCGGCGCGGGTGCGCATGCGCAGGCGGAAGCCGTGCACCTTGTGGCGGCGGCGGTTGTTCGGCTGGTACGTACGCTTGCTCACGGCTGATGTTCTCTTTCGCTGGACGTCTGTGCAGTGTCGACCCGGCCAGGACGAGGGGGTCTCCCCGTCGGCGGCGCGGGTTGTGCCCGTGCGCGGACGCACGGTCGGTGTCGCCCTTCGGCTGCCACCGCCCACCCACGACGCAGGCCCCGCGGGTGCGGGGTTCGGCGTGGACATGCGGCACCAGTCGACATCTAGTGACCGGCCAACGGTACGCGCGCGGCGAGACCAGGGTCAAACCCTCGCGACCGTCCTGTGCATCGACCCCGCGAACCTGTGGAGAACGTCTTGCTGGTGCCCGCGTGAGCGGGTTAGGTTCGAGGACGTCGAAGCGCCGTTCGACGCCGCACCGACAGGGCCCCCACCGGTCCTCAGCACGTGCGGCACGACCTCGCCGTACCGCCGCTGACCTGCGAAGACAAGATCCAGGACGGTCACGGCGTGCCGGGAGGCGCCCCGGGGCGACCCGCCCCCAACACCCCGCTCACAGCCTGTGGAAAAGCCTGTGGAACGAGGTGGCCCAGATCGGACCAGGCAGGAGATCCACCTCGTGGAGGACAGCAGCTCGGAGCTCGGGAACGCGTGGGCCAGCGTGCTCGCGGACCTGCAGCCCAACCAGCGGGCCTGGCTGCGCGCCAGCGAGCCGGTGACCCTGCACGGGAACACCGCGATCGTGGCCGTGCCCAACGACTTCACCCGCAACCAGCTCGAGGGCCGGCTGCGCGGCCAGCTCGAGGACGCCCTGACGGTGCGGTTCGGGCGCGAGATCCGGATCGCGGTCACCGTGAACCCCGAGCTCGAGGAGAACGTCGCCGAGCCCACGCCCCTGCCGGCCGACGACACGGGTCGATATGTCGACATGTCCCCTTCGGTGGTCCCGCCGCCGACCGAGGCGCCTCGCCAGCACGTGCCCGACGAGCGGGACGCCCCCGCCCCGGCGCAGGCCCCCAGCGCCCTGGAGACCCGGCTCAACCCGAAGTACACCTTCGAGACCTTCGTCATCGGCTCCTCCAACCGCTTCCCGCACGCCGCGGCCGTGGCGGTGGCCGAGGCGCCCGGCAAGGCCTACAACCCGCTGCTCGTCTACGGCGACTCCGGGCTGGGCAAGACCCACCTGCTGCACGCCATCGGCCACTACGTCCGCTCGCTCTACAACGGCGCCAAGGTGCGCTACGTCTCGAGCGAGGAGTTCACCAACGAGTTCATCAACGCGATCCGCGACGACCGGCAGGACCGGTTCAAGCGGCGCTACCGCGACGTCGACGTCCTGCTGATCGACGACATCCAGTTCCTGGAGGGCAAGACCCAGACCCAGGAGGAGTTCTTCCACACCTTCAACACGCTGCACAACGCCAACAAGCAGATCGTGCTGACCTCCGACAGGCCCCCCAAGCGCCTCGAGGCCCTCGAGGACCGGTTGCGCAACCGCTTCGAGTGGGGCCTGATCACCGACGTCCAGCCCCCCGACCTCGAGACCCGCATCGCCATCCTGCGCAAGAAGGCCGCGATGGACCGGCTCACGGCGCCGCCCGACGTGCTCGAGTTCATCGCCTCCAAGATCCAGACCAACATCCGCGAGCTCGAGGGCGCGCTGATCCGGGTCACGGCCTTCGCGAACCTCAACCGCCAGGAGGTCGACATGACCCTGGCCGAGATCGTCCTCAAGGACCTGATCCCCGAGGGCGGCGAGCCCGAGATCACCGCCGGGCTGATCATCGCCCAGACCGCCGCCTACTTCGGGCTGGCCATCGACGAGCTCACCGGGCCCAGCCGCGGACGGCACCTGGTGATGGCGCGCCAGATCGCGATGTACCTGTGCCGCGAGCTGACCGAGCTCTCGTTGCCCAAGATCGGTGCGCAGTTCGGCAACCGCGACCACACGACCGTGATGTACGCCGACCGCAAGATCAACCAGCTGCTCGCCGAGCGCCGCGCGGTCTTCAACCAGGTCAGCGAGCTCACCAACCGGGTCAAGCTGCAGGCCCGCCAGGGCTGAGCCCACCCCCAGATCGCCGCGGAGCCTGTGGAGCAACCACCCCCGGCACTACGAACTACACGGGGAGGATCTGTGGAACCGCAAGGGCGAGCCGGGCACGACCACCGCCCGGTGCACACGCCCACGCTGCTCGTCCGGATCCTCCTCCACAGCCCCTGTGCACAACGATCGAGCGTGCTGACCTGCGGGTTTCATGTTCCTCCACAGTTTCCACCGCTGCTATGACTCCTACGGACCTCCATCAAGGTCACGAGACCCGTCAACTCCTCCCAGGCCCCCTCCCTGGGGAAAACGCCCCGGACCTCCCGACGGCGCCGGCCTCGTGGCAGGATTCGTCTCCCACCGCCCGCTGACCGCGCCCGCCTCGAAGAAGGACTCCCCACCGTGAAGTTCCGCGTCGAACGTGACGTGCTCGCCGACGCCGTCGCGTGGGCAGCTCGCAGCCTCCCGGTCCGACCCAGCGTGCCCGTGCTCGCGGGGCTGCTGGTCGAGGCCACCGACCAGGGCCTGCTCCTGTCGACCTTCGACTACGAGACGTCGGCGCGGGCCACGCTGCCGGCGGAGGTCTCGGGCGAGGGTCGCGCGCTGGTCAGCGGTCGCCTCCTCGCCGACATCTGCCGCAGCCTGCCCGCGAAGCCGGTCGAGATGGTGCTCGACGGCGCCCGCGTCTCGCTCACCTGCGGATCCGCCCGGTTCAGCCTGCAGACCATGCCGGTCGAGGACTACCCCTCGTTGCCCGAGATGCCGGCCGCGACCGGCACCGTGCAGAGCGACCTGTTCGCCCACGCGGTCGCCCAGGCCATCACCGCGGCCGGCCGGGACGACATGCTCCCCGTGCTGACCGGCGTGCGCATCGAGATCGACGGCTCGTCGATCTCGTTGCTGGCCACCGACCGGTTCCGGCTCTCCCAGCGCGAGCTCGGCTGGGACCCCCGCACCCCCGACGAGTCGATGGCCGCACTCGTGCCCGCCAAGGTGCTCGGCGACACCGCCAAGTCCCTGACCGCCGGCAGCGAGGTGACCATCGCGCTGGCCGCCAGCGGCTCGGGCGAGGGCATCATCGGCTTCGAGGGCGCGGCCGGCGGCGGGATCCGGCGTACGACGACCCGGTTGCTCGACGGCGAGTTCCCCAAGGTCCGCAGCCTCTTCCCCAGCGAGCACCTCACGGTGGCCAAGGTCGACAAGGCGGCGCTGATCGAGTCGGTCAAGCGCGTCTCGCTGGTCGCTGAGCGCAACACCGCCGTCCAGCTCGCCTTCAGCGAGGGCGTGCTGACCCTCGACGCCGGATCCGGCGACGAGGCGCAGGCCTCCGAGTCGATCGAGGCCGACGTCGACGGCGAGGCGCTGACCACCGGGTTCAACCCCCAGTTCCTCCTCGACGGCCTGACCGCGATCGACGAGTCGGTCGTCGAGCTGGCCTTCACGCAGGCCTCCAAGCCCGTGGTGATCAGCGGATCCCCGGCCGAGGGCGACACCGACCCCGGCTTCCGCTACCTGCTGATGCCGCGGCGCCTGCTCTCGTAGGCGTGCCTGCGCACGACCTCGCAGACCGACCACCCGCAGACCGGCCCCACAGCAAGGAGCGCACCATGGACATCGGACTCGTCGGACTCGGCAAGATGGGCGGCAACATGCGCACCCGCCTGCGCAACGCCGGCCACACCGTCATCGGCTTCGACCTGGACCCCGAGAAGCGCGACGTCGACAGCCTCGAGGCGATGGTCGAGGCGCTGCCCTCGCCCAAGGTCGTGTGGGTGATGGTCCCCTCCGGCAAGATCACCCAGGACACCGTCGACGCGCTCGGCGAGCTGCTCGGCGAGGGCGACCTGGTCATCGACGGCGGCAACTCGCGCTGGACCGACGACCAGGCGCACGCCGCCCAGCTCGGCGAGAAGGGCATCGGCTTCCTCGACTGCGGCGTCTCCGGCGGGGTCTGGGGCCTCGAGAACGGCTATGCGCTGATGTACGGCGGCAGCGCCGACGACGTCGCGACCGCCCAGCCGATCTTCGACGCCCTCAAGCCCGAGGGTGACTTCGGGGCGGTGCACGCCGGCAAGGTCGGCGCCGGGCACTTCTCGAAGATGGTGCACAACGGCATCGAGTACGCCGTCATGCAGTCCTACGCCGAGGGCTGGGAGCTGCTGCAGGCCGTCGACGTCGTCGACAACACCACCGAGGTCTTCCGCTCCTGGCGCGAGGGCACCGTGATCCGCTCCTGGCTGCTCGACCTTCTCGTGGGCGCCCTCGACGACGACCCGGGCCTGGCCTCGATCGCCGGGTACGCCGACGACTCGGGCGAGGGCCGCTGGACCGTCGAGGCCGGCATCGAGAACGCCGTGGCCACCCCGGCCATCACCGCCGCCCTCTACGCCCGCTTCGTCTCCCGCCAGGACGACTCCCCCGCCATGAAGGCGGTGGCCGCCATGCGCAACCAGTTCGGTGGCCACGCCGTCAAGGGCGTGGAGAGGTCCGGCGGCGAGCCCGGCCCGGATCCCGACCTGGCATGACGTGCACGTCTCGCACCTGACCCTGCACGACTTCCGCTCCTACGCCTCGGCCGAGGTGGCGCTGGAGCCGGGCGCCACGGCGTTCATCGGCCGCAACGGCCAGGGCAAGACCAACCTGGTCGAGGCGATCGACTACCTCTCCCGGCTCTCCTCCCACCGGGTCGCCTCCGACGCGCCGCTGGTGCGCGCGGGAGCCGACCAGGCGGTGGTGCGTGCGGCCGTGGTCCGCGACGGGCGCACGGCGGTGCTCGAGGTCGAGGTGAACCCGGGGCGCAGCAACCGGGCGCGGGTCAACCGCTCGCCGCTGCCCCGCGCCCGCGAGATCGTCGGACTGGTGCGCACGGTGGTCTTCTCGCCCGAGGACCTGGTGCTGGTCAAGGGCGACCCCTCCGACCGGCGCCGCTTCCTCGACGACCTGCTGGTGCTGCGCGCCCCGCGGTTGGCCGGGGTGCGCGCCGACTACGACCGGGTGCTGCGCCAGCGCAACTCGCTGCTCAAGACCGCCGGGCAGGCGCGGCGCGGCTCCTCCTCCCAGGAGGGGGCGCTGGCCACCCTCTCGGTGTGGGACGACCACCTGACCCGCACCGGCGGCGAGCTGCTCGCCGAGCGGATCGCCCTGGTCGACGCGCTGCGGCCCTACCTGGCCCGTGCCTACCAGAGCGTCGCGCGGGGAGCGGGCCGCGACGACGCGGCGCTGGAGTACCGCCCCAGCCTCGAGCTCGACGGGGCCCGCTCGGCGGGTGAGCTCGCGGCGGCCCTGCTGGCCGAGGTCGAGCGCCGCCGCGGCGACGAGCTCGACCGCGGCGTCTCGCTGGTGGGACCGCACCGCGACGACCTGCTGCTCAGCCTGGGCCACGGCGCGGGCCCGGACGAAGGGCCCGACGGCGGGCCCGACGGCGAGGGGTCGCCGCCGCGTCTGCCGGTCAAGGGCTACGCCTCGCACGGCGAGTCCTGGTCGTTCGCGCTGGCGCTGCGGCTGGCGTCGTACGACCTGCTGCGCGACGACGGCGACGACCCGATCCTGATCCTCGACGACGTCTTCGCCGAGCTCGACACCGAGCGCCGCGAGCAGCTGGCCGACCTGGTGGCCGGTGCCGAGCAGGTGCTGGTGACCGCGGCCGTGGCCGCCGACGTGCCGAAGGCGCTGTCGGGGGTGCGCTACCTCGTCGGTGGCGGCGAGGTGCGTCGTGAGCCCTGAGCCCACCGACGGATCCTCCGGCGGATCCTCCGGCGAGGACCACGAGGACCCGGCGGCGCAGCCGGGCGAGGGCGAGGGCGAGGAGCACCGGGCCGACGGGCTCGAGCTGGCCCGCCGCATCGCCCGGGCCACGGCGGGCGCGGGCGGCTCCCCGGCGCGGCGCCGCAAGCCGCGTCGCGCGGGTGGCGACCCCGCCGGCAACAAGGGGTCCGGCTCGCACCCCGACGACCGCGACCCGCAGACCCTCGACGCCACGCTGGGCCGGCTGGTCGCCGACCACGGCTGGGAGCTCGACCTGCGGGTCCACGGGGTCTTCGGGCGCTGGGTGGAGATGGTGGGCGGCGAGGTGGCCGGGCACTGCACCCCCGAGTCCTTCGCCGACGGCCGGCTGGTGGTGCGCACCGACTCCACCGCCTGGGCCACCCAGCTGCGGCTGCTGGCGCCCTCGCTCGTACGCCGCCTCAACGAGGAGCTGGGCCACGGCACCGTGACCGTCATTGAGGTGCTCGGCCCGCACCTGCCCACCTGGCGCAAGGGCCCGCGCTCGGTGCGCGACGGCCGCGGGCCGCGCGACACCTACGGCTGAGCCGGCGAGGTCGTCGAGCAGGGGGGCGGCTCCGGCACAGGCGATCTGGGGCCCTCTCGGTGGTACCCGTACCCGTCGACACCCCTGGGAGGCGCTCCCAGACACCTCCCTGCGGCCGTGAGGGAGTCTTTTCACGGTCGCGACACCTGACACCTGGGGACGAAGCGTGTCCTGGGGCCCGCAGAGCGGTAGCATGGCCCCCGGGTCGCCTCTGGCGACCCGACCCATGTCCTGGCTCGTCGCACGAGCCTGCAA
>NZ_JBDYKJ010000086.1:0-18597 GCF_040012395.1 Nocardioides sp. 31GB23
GAGCAGGGGGGCCTGCGCGCTGGGGGCCGCGGCCGCGGCCGTCGAGGACACCCACGGCGTGGCCGTCGACGTGGGCGCGGTCGGCGACGCCCCGCTCGAGGAGGCCCTGCGCCCGGTCGTGGCGGCGCAGCCGGTCGAGGATGCTGCGGCGCACGCCGTAGCGGTCTGCCGGCACGGCCTCGAGGTCGAAGCCGCGCCCGCGGTCGCGGACGAAGACCTCGACGGCCTCGTCGTCGATCTCGGCGTAGACGTCGATGCGCGGCACGCCGGCGTGCCGCGCGGCGTTGGTCAGGGCCTCGCCGGCTGCCGCCACGACCGGGCGCAGGGCCTCCTCGAGCGGGGCGTCGCCGACCGCGACCACGTCGACGGCCACGCCGTGGGTGTCCTCGACGGCCGCGGCCGCGGCACGCAGCGCGCTGGCCACGCTGCTCTCGTCGACCGCCTCCTCGCTGTAGAGCCAGGCACGCAGGTCGCGCTCCTGGCTGCGGGCCAGCCGGGCGACGGTGGACCCGTCGTCGGCGGAGCGCTGGATGAGCGCGAGCGTCTGCAGCACCGAGTCGTGCAGGTGGGCGGCGACGTCGGCACGCTCCTGGCTGCGCACCCGCTCCTCGCGCTCGGCGGTCAGGTCGGAGGCCAGCCGGTAGAACCACGGGCCCACGACGACGGCGATGCCCGCCACCCCGACCAGGGTGGCCAGCACCAGGTCGCCGGCGGCCGCGGCGCCGCCGTCGCGCAGGAACACCAGCCCGAGGGCGGTGACCACGAGCAGCGCACCCGCCCCGACCCGCGCGTACGACGCCCAGCCGCCCGCGCCGAAGACGACCCGCACCGGGTCGATGCGTCCGGTGGTGTCGAGCCAGCGCTCACGCTGGGCCTCGTCGGCCTGGCGCCACAGCAGCGCGACCCCGGCCAGGCCGAGGGCCACCGGCCAGAACACCACGCCCTGCCCGAGCACGGCCTCGACCGCCAGCAGCAGCCCGAGGGCGAGCGCGCCGAGCGCGACCACCTGGCCGACGTCGCCGAGCCGGCGGGCGCGCCGGGGCCGGCGCCCGTCGCGGGTGGCGCCCTCGAGCCCGGGGGCGCTGCGCTCGAAGCCCGCGTCGGTGGGCAGCACCAGCCAGAGCCCGGCGTACAGCACGATGCCCAGGCCGCCGGCCGCGGCGGCGAGGAGGAACCCCAGGCGCACCCAGAGCACCGGCAGGCCCAGGTGGCGGGCCAGTCCACCGGCCACACCGCCGAGCACCGGGTCGTGGGCGTCGCGGTAGGCGGTGCGCGGCTGGAGGTGGGGGCTGGTCATCAGGGCTCCATCGTCGCACCGCCCACGGGCCCGGGCCATGAGGAGGATCCCCGGGATCTCCTCGGCGAGGACCAGGGTGTTCCCCGATGGTGGCGACGCGCGGCCCGGGCCAGGCTGGAGCCATGACCACCACACCACCCGAGGCCCCCCACGGCCCGGACCCCCGCGAGGCTCCCGACGACCAGGGCCCGCGCGTCAGCGCCGCCGAGGTGCGCGACCTGTCCCGGCTGCGCCGCTCCTCGACCGACCGTCACGTCGCCGGCGTCGCCGGCGGCCTGGGCCGCCACCTCGACGTCGACCCGGTGATCCTGCGGGTCGCCTTCGTGGTGCTCGCCTTCTTCGGCGGCGCCGGCCTGCTGCTCTACGCCGCCGGGTGGCTCTTCGTGCCCCGCGACGACACCGGCGAGGCGACGATCGCCCTCGACGCCAGGAACCGCAACGTGGTGCTCGTGCTGGTCGGCGTCGTGGCCGCCCTGGCGCTGCTCGGCGACGTGGCCGGCGGCGACTGGTGGTTCCCGTGGCCGCTGGTGCTGCTCGGCCTGTTCGTGGCCTGGCTGCTCTCGCGCCGCGACGACCGCCGCGCAGCCTCCCAGGCAGCGCCCGTGGCGCCGGCCGGCCCGCTGCCCCCGGGCGCCGCCGGGCCCGCCGCTCCCCCGGTGCAGCCGCGGCCGCGCTCCCCGCGCCGCCGCGGACCACGGCTCTTCCTCTTCACCGTCGCGCTGGTGGCGCTGGCGATGGGCCTGCTCGGCACGGTCGCCCTGGCCGGTGCGCCGGTCGCCGCCGCGGCCTACCCGGCGCTGGCGCTGGCCCTGGTGGGTGCGGTGCTGGTCGTCGGAGCCTTCTTCGGCCGCGCCGGCGGACTCATCCTGGTCGGGCTGCTCCTGCTGCCCGTGCTGGGCGTGGCCGCGGCCGCCGACCACTACGAGGGCGAGGACGTGCTGCGGGTGCCGACCTCTGCCGCCGCGCTCGGCGAGGGCTACCGCCTCGACGCCGGCGAGATGGTCATCGACCTGACCTCGGTGGCCGACCTCGACGAGCTCGACGGGCGCACCCTGACCCTCGAGGTCGACCTCGGGCGCGTCGAGGTCCTGGTGCCCGAGGGCCTGGAGGTGCTCGCCGACGCCCGCGTCTCCGGCCCCGGACACATCGACCTCTTCGGCGACGAGAGCGGCGGCATCGACACCGCGCTGCGACGCACCAGCCCCGACCGGGACGCCGACGCGCCCCGCCTGCTGATCGACGCCGAGGTCGGCGTCGGCGAGATCAAGATGAGGACCCCGTGAGCGAGCACGAGAACGAGACGACCGAGCAGACGATGCCAACGATGGTGGAGCCGCCCATGGAGCCGGCTGAGCAGGGCTTCTGGGCCGAGGGCCGCCACCCCGTCAACGTGGGTCAGCTGGTGATGGGCCTGGCCTTCCTCGGCCTGGCCGCGATCTGGGCCGTGCTGGCCGCCGACGCCCTCGACGGCGACGCCCTGCGCTGGCTGCTGCCGGTGCCGTGGCTGGTCGCCGGCGCGGCCGGGCTGCTGGCCACCACCCTCGGGGCCGCACGGCGCCGCGGTGCGGGCCGCTGAGCCACGCTCAGGCGTGCTGCCCGGCGGCGCGCACGCTGCTGCTCGCGCCGCCGCCCGCGTGGGCGTCGCGGGCGGCCACGACGACGTCGGGGTGATCGGTGATCAGCCCGTCGACGCCCAGGTCGAGCAGCAGCGAGGCGTAGCCGGCGAGGTCGCCGTACGCCTCCTGGCTTCGGAAGGGCGCCGGCAGGTACGCCGCCTCCGCCCGCAGCGTCCACACGTGCACGGTCAGCCACTCGCGGTGGGCGTCGCGCACCAGGTCGGAGGCGACCATGCGACCGGCCACGTCGCGGACGACCAGGCTGTGCCGCGCGCCCACGCCGTCGGCGTACCGCTCGATGGCCGCGAGGCCGGCCGGGGAGGCCAGGTCGGCGAAGGTGCGCGGGTCGCCCAGGGCGGCCAGGTCGGCCGGTCGCCGGTCGAGCTCGCCGAGCAGCTGCACCAGCGGCACCCGCAGCAGCGGGGCCAGCGCCTGCAGCACGGTCGGCTCGAAGGACATCACAGTGACACGGGAGCGGGCGTGGTCGAGGCCGTGGCGGCGCAGGTCGGCGACCAGCGGCTCGACCAAGGACAGACCCTCGGCGGCCGACCAGGCCGGGTCCTTGAGCTCGACCATCACGCCGATGCTGCGCCCCCGGGCGGCCGACTCCTCGGCGACCATGCCCAGCACCTCGTCGAAGGTCGGCACCGGGTGCAGCCCGTCGTGGGCGGCCGAGCCGGGCCGCAGCTCGGCGAGGCGCTCACGCGCGCGCAGGCGGCGTACCTGCTCGAGGCTCAGGTCGCCGGCGAACCAGCCGGTGACCTCGGCGCCGCCCACGACCTTGGTGGTGCGCAGGTGGGCGAGCTCGGGGTGCTCGGCGACGTCGGTGGTGTGCGAGAGCTCGGGCTCGTGGCGGGCCAGGAGCACCCCGTCGCGGGTGCTGACCAGGTCGAGCTCGATGTCGTCGGCGCCCAGGTCGATGGCCGCGCGGTAGGCCGCGAGCGTGTGCTCGGGCAGGTAGCCGCTGGCGCCGCGGTGGGCGACGACGGCCGGGGTGACGGCCAGGGACGACGTACGACGGAGCGGACGGTGCTGCTGCGTGGTCACGACCTCCAGGTTGCGTGGGGGTGGGGTCGGCGCGGCGACGCGCAGGTGAACGGCGGGTGAGGCCTGGACGGCAGGATGGACACATGAGCCTCCCGACCCTCGGCGCCCTGCAGCCGCTGCCCGTCCGTGAGCACCTCGACCTGCTGGCCGCCCCCGTGGCCGCCGCGCTCGCCGGCTGGGCGCACGTCGACGAGGTCGCGGTCACCGCGATCGACCCGGCCCTGGCCGACACCGCGGCCCTCTCGGAGGCCTACGACCTCCCGATGACCACAGGCGCCAACTGCGTGGTCGTCTCGGGGAAGCGGGCCGGTGAGGAGCGGGTCGCGGCCTGCGTGGTGCGCGCCGACACCCGCGCCGACGTCAACGGCTTCGTCAAGCGCACCCTCGACGTGCGCAAGTGCTCGTTCCTGCCGATGGAGCGCGCCACCGAGGAGAGCGGCATGGAGCACGGCGGGATCACCCCCGCCGGCCTGCCCGCGGCCTGGCGGGTGCTGGTCGACGCCCGCGTCGCCGACATCGAGGTCGCCGTCCTCGGCTCCGGCCTGCGCCGCTCCAAGCTGCTCGTGCCCGGCCACCTCGTCGCCGCCCTCCCCGGCGCCGAGCAGGTCGACGACCTCGCCCTCACCCCCTAGCCCCGCGCCGGGGGTCGCGCAACGGCGGCCGTTGGTCGAGCAGCGAGGGCGCCACCGCCGTTGGTCGAGCAGCGAGGGCCGAAGGCTCGAGCGACGCCGAGACCCCGTGACCCCATGGCGTACGGCGAGCGCGGTCCTCACCAGGTCTCGGCGACGCTCCTCGCTGGCGCTCGTCACTGCTCGACCAACGGTGGCCACCGCTGCAGTGGTCACGAACGACAAGCACTGAGCCCCCGCCAGCGTCGTCTGTGACCACTCCACACGCCGCAAGCACCCGTTGGTCGAGCAGCGAGGGCCGAAGGCTCGAGCGACGCCGAGACCCAGTGACCACAGGGCGTACGGCGAGCACGTCGGTCACCCGGCCTCGACGACGCTCCTCGCTGACGCTCGTCACTGCTCGACCAACGGGGGCGATGGCACTTAGGTAAATTGCCGTCATGGCGAGCAGGGACGCACAGGGGTCGGGGCGCGAGGAGACGGTCGACGAGCAGGCGGACCGCAAGTGGAACGACCTGCTGCAGGAGCTGCGCGTGATGCAGACCGGCACCCAGCTGATCGCGGGGTTCCTGCTGACGCTGCCGTTCCAGAGCAAGTTCGACGAGCTCGACACCTACCAGCGCACCCTCTACCTGGTGATCGTGCTGGTCGCGCTGCTGACGACCGCGCTGGTGGTGACGCCGATCGCGGTGCACCGCCGGATCTCGGGGCGCCACGTCAAGCAGCGGCTGGTGCGGGTGGCCGAGCTCTTCGTGGCCGGCGTGCTCACGGGCATCGGCCTGCTGCTCGTCGGGATCAGCATGTTCGTCTTCGACGTCGTGCTGGGCCGCGCGGCCGGCATCGTGGTCGGGGTGCCCCTGCTGGTGGTGGTGCTGCTCCTGCTCGTCGGCGTGCCGGAGCGGATGCTGCGCCACTCCTCCTGAGAGGGCTCCTCACCCGCGGGCCGAAATGGATTAGCGGGAGCGGCCCGTCACGCTCTACCTTCTGCTGTGCGCGCGCTGCCCTTCGACGATCCCGGGACCGCCGACCACCGCTCCCCGGGGCGCTTCTTGTGGTGGCTGGCCCGCGGCCAGTGGCACACCCTGGCGCTGGGGATGTTCTTCGGCGTCATCTGGATGAGCAGCCAGGCGGTGCTGCCGGCGCTGATCGGTCGGGCCATCGACCGGGGCGTGGCCGACCGCGACTCCTCGGCGCTGCTGATGTGGACCGGGCTGCTCTTCGTGGTCGGGCTCGTGCAGGCGGCGAGCGGGATCGTGCGGCACCGCTTCGCGGTCACCAACTGGCTGACCACCGCCTACCGCACCGTCCAGCTGGTGACCCGCCAGAGCGTCCGGCTCGGCGGCAGCCTGCCGCGCCAGGTCTCGACCGGCGAGGTCGTCGCCATCGGCACCAGCGACCTGTCGCACCTGGGGCAGGTGATGGACGTGTCGGCGCGGTTCGCGGGCGCGGTCGTGTCGTTCGTGCTGGTCGCGGTGATCCTGCTGCAGACCTCCACCACGCTCGGGCTGGTGGTGCTCCTCGGTGTGCCGACCCTGGTGCTGCTGATCGGCCCGCTGCTCGCGCCGCTGCAGCGCCGCAGCACCCACCAGCGCCACCTGATGGGCGAGCTGTCCAACACCGCCACCGACATCGTCAGCGGCCTGCGGGTGCTGCGCGGCATCGGCGGCGAGCAGGTCTTCCACGCCCGCTACGCCCGCGAGTCGCAGGCCACCCGCCGCGCCGGCGTCCAGGTCGCGCGGCTGCAGTCGCTGCTCGACGCGCTGCAGGTGCTGCTGCCCGGCGTCTTCGTCGTGGTCGTGGTCTGGCTCGGGGCCCGGTACGCCGTCGCTGGGCGCATCTCACCGGGCGAGCTGGTCGCCTTCTACGGCTACGCCGCGTTCCTGATGATCCCGCTGCGCACCGCGACCGAGTACGCCAACAAGCTGATCCGCGGACTGGTCTCGGCCCGCCGGGTCTGCCGGGTGCTGGCGCTGGAGCCCGAGTCGGGCCCGCCGGCGCAGGCCGCGCCCTCTCCCCCGCCGGGCTCCGACCTGGTCGACGAGCGCTCGGGGCTGCGCGTGCCCGGCGGGCGCCTGGTGGCGGTGGTCAGCGAGCAGCCCGACGAGTCGGCCGCGCTCGCCGACCGGATCGGGCTCTGCGACGCCGACCACGACGCCGGCGTACGCCTGGGCGGGGTGCCGCTGGTGGCGCTGTCGCGCGAGGAGGTACGCCGCCGCGTCGTCGTCTCGCACACCGGCTCGGTGCTGTTCTCGGGCCGGTTGGGCGAGCGCCTCGACGTCTCCGGCCACGGCGACGTCGAGCGCGCCCTGCTCACCGCGTCGGCGCAGGACGTGCTCGACGCCCTGCCCGAGCGCCTCGACACCCTCGTCGCCGAGCGCGGGCGCAGCTTCTCGGGCGGGCAGCGCCAGCGCCTCGTGCTGGCCCGCGCCCTGGCGCTCGACCCCGAGGTGCTGGTGCTGGTCGAGCCCACCAGCGCCGTCGACGCCCACACCGAGGCCCGCATCGCCCAGCGGCTGCGCCCGCACCGGGACGGGCGCACCACGGTGGTGACCAGCTCCAGCCCCCTGGTGCTCGCCGCGGTCGACGAGGTCGCCTTCCTCGTCGACGGCCGGGTGGTGGCCACCGGCACCCACGCCGAGCTGCTCGAGCGCTCGGCCGACTACCGGCACGTGGTGACCCGCGAGGTCGCTCCCGCGGAGGTCGGCCGATGAGCGCCACGACCCGGCTCCCGGTCGCCGACACCCCCGCGCTGCGCCGCTACGTCAAGCAGCTGGCGCGCCGCCACCCACGCATGCTCTTCGGCGCGCTCGGCCTGCACGTGCTGGCCGCGGTGGCCGCGCTGGCGGCGCCCCGGCTGCTCGGCGACCTCGTCGAGGCGGTCGAGCAGGGCACCACCACCGGGTACGTCGACCGGGTGCTGATGGTCCTGGTCGGGTTCCTGGTCGCCCAGACGGTGCTGACCCGCTACGCCCGCTACGTCAGCCAGGTGCTGGGCGAGCAGGTGCTGGCCGACCTGCGCGAGGACTTCGTCGACAACGCTCTGTCGCTGCCGGTCGGGGTCGTGGAGTCGGCCGGGTCCGGCGACCTGCTGACCCGCACCAGCCGTGACGTCGACCAGCTCGGCTGGTCGGTGCGGATGGCGCTGCCTGAGTGGACGATCGCCGTGGTCACCGCGGCGCTCACGCTCGCCGCCGCGCTGAGCATCGGCTGGTGGGTGGCGCTGCCGTGCCTGCTGGGCGTGCCGCCGCTGGTGGTCGGCCTGCAGTGGTACCTGGCACGCGCCAAGGACGGCTACCTGCGCGAGTCGGCGACGTACTCGGCGATCAGCGCGAGCCTGACCGAGACCGTCGAGGGCGCGCGCACCGTCGAGGCGCTGGGCCTCGAGCGCGAGCAGATCACCCGTGTCGACGACGACATCCGCGACTCCTACGACGCCGAGAAGTACACGCTGCACCTGCGCACCGTGTTCTTCCCCAGCATGGAGCTGTCCTACCTGGTGCCGACGGTGGCGACGCTGCTGCTCGGCGGGTGGCTCTACACCCGCGGCGAGGTCTCCCTCGGCGACGTGACCGCCGCGACGCTCTACGTGCAGATGCTCATCGACCCGGTCGACCGGATCGTCTCGATCCTCGACGAGCTGCAGGCCGGCGCCGCGTCGCTGGCCCGGCTGCTCGGGGTCGCGCACGTGCCCGACGACCGCACCGAGGGCGAGGCCCGGCCGGTCGACGAGCAGCTCGACGTCGACCGGGTGCGGTTCTCGTACGACGGCGGGCGCGACGTGCTGCACGACGTGTCGATGTCGGTGGGGGTCGGCGAACGGATCGCGATGGTCGGACCGTCGGGTGCGGGCAAGTCGACGCTGGGCCGGCTGATGGCCGGCATCCACCCGCCGCGCGAGGGCGCGGTCACCGTCGGCGGCGTGCCGCTGGTCGACCTGCCGCTGGGCGAGCTGCGCGGCCACGTGGCGCTGGTGACCCAGGAGCACCACGTCTTCGTCGGCACCGTCCGCGAGAACCTGGTGCTGGCCCGGCCCACCGCCGACGACGACGCGGTGCTGGCCGCGCTGGGGTCGGTGGACGCGCGGTCCTGGGTCGAGGCGCTGCCCGCCGGCCTCGACACCCTCGTCGGCTCGGGCGGGCGCGCCCTCACCGACGCCCAGGCCCAGCAGGTCGCCCTGGCGCGACTCGTCCTGGCCGACCCGCACACGCTCGTGCTCGACGAGGCGACGTCGCTCATCGACCCGCGCGCCGCCCGGCACCTCGAGCGCTCGATGGCCTCGGTGCTCGAGGGACGCACGGTCGTCGCGATCGCGCACCGCCTCTTCTCCGCCCACGACGCCGACCGGGTCGCGGTCGTCGACGGCGGCCGGATCACCGAGCTCGGCACCCACGACGAGCTGATCGCCAACGGCGGCTCCTACGCCGACCTGTGGGAGTCCTGGCACGGACGCGCCTGACGCCGAGACCCCGTGAGTCCACGGCGTACGGCGCGCGCGCCACGCACCGGGTCTCGGCGACGCTCCTCGCTGGCGCTCGTCACTGCTCGACCAACGGCCGGGGCCGCAGTGGTCACGAACGACAAGCTCTGAGCCCCCGCCAGCGTCGTCTGTGACCACTCCACGCCGCGGCCACCCGTTGGTCGAGCAGCGAGGGCCGAAGGCTCGAGCGACGCCGAGACCCCGCGACCACCCGGCGTACGGCGAGCGGATCACTCACCCGGTCTCGGCGACGCTCCTCGCTGGCGCTCGTCACTGCTCGACCGACGGCGGGGTCAGACGCCGGAGATGCGCACCCCGGCGTGGGTCTTGTACTTGCGGTTGATGGAGATGAGCACGGCGGTGAAGGGCTCGAGCTGGCGGGCCAGGCGCAGCTTGCCGGCGTCGATGCCGCGGCGGGAGGTGACGGACTCGGCGAGGTCCATGGCGACCTCCTTGGCCTCGACGACGTCGCCGACGACGAGGACGTCCTCGTCGAGGTAGTCGTCCTCGCCCCACAGCAGCACCGCGGAGACGTTGTGGAAGGCGCCGACCACGGTGGCCTCGGGCTGCAGGCGCTGGGCCTCCTCGGCCGCGGAGCCCTCGCCGCCGTCGATGACCCGGCCGTGGGCGCCGCGCTTGTCGAAGGCGAGCGGGTTGACGCAGGAGATGACCGTCTTGCCCGCGAGCGGGAGCGACTCGACCAGCTCGGCGTGGCCGTCGTACGGCACGGCGAGCAGCACCACGTCGGCCTCGCCGATCGCGTCGGCGTTGGCGGCACCGGTCACGGAGCCGGCGCCCTCGACGCCCGCGAGCCGCTCGGTGACCTCGTCGGCGACGGGGCCGGCCTTCTCGGCGGAGCGCGACCCGAGCACCACGCTGTGACCGGCCCTCGCGAAGCGGTAGCCCAGGCCCTTGCCCTGCGGGCCGGTGCCGCCGATCACTGCGATGCGGTAGGTCGTCACGCTGGTGCTCCTCAAGCTCGGCGAAGGTCTGGGCCGCCGCGGGCGGGTCCCGCCCGGGCGCCCGGCGATCATGGCACCCTCGTGGCCCGTAACGATCGGCCCGGTCACTTGTTAAGACCGTGGAGGCAGGTCGAGCACGGGCTCGGACATGGGGAGGCACGAGGTGGCGGCAACCGGTGGCACGCGGCACCGCGACGACGTGCAGGGCATGCGTGCCCTGGCCGTCGCGCTGGTCATCGCCGCGCACGCCGGGGTGCCCTTCCTCGCCGGCGGCTTCGTCGGGGTCGACGTCTTCTTCGTCATCTCCGGCTTCCTGATCACCGGTCTGCTGGTGCGCGAGGTCGAGGCCGAGGGCCGCCTGTCCCTGACCGGGTTCTGGTCGCGCCGAGCACGCCGCATCCTGCCGGCCGCCACGCTCGTGCTCGTCGTGACGCTGCTGTCCGCGCTGGTGTGGCTGCCGCTGGTCAACGCCCGTGACCTCGTCGACGACACCGTGTGGTCGGGCCTGTTCGCGGCCAACATCCACTTCGCCGACGAGGGCGTCTCCTACTTCGCCGAGGGCACCGGCCCCTCCCCCCTGCAGCACTACTGGTCGCTGGCCGTGGAGGAGCAGTTCTACGTCGTCTGGCCGCTGCTGCTGCTCGGGCTCGCCGCCCTGGCGCGCCGGGGCGGCCGCGGCCACCTGACCCGCCGGGCGCTGCTGGTGGTGCTGCTCGTGGTGAGCGGCGCCTCCTTCGCGTGGTCGCTGGCTGCCACCGCGGCCGACCCGGCGGCGGCGTACTTCTCCACCCCCGCCCGGGTCTGGGAGCTCGGGGTCGGCGCGGTGCTCGCGCTCGTGCTGCCACGGCTCGCGCCCCGGGTGCCGCCCGCGGCCGCGTGGCTGCTCGCGGTGGGCGGCCTGGGAGCGGTGGTCGTCGCCGGCGTCGTCATCTCGCCCGCCACCGCCTTCCCCGGGTACGCCGCCCTGCTGCCGGTCCTCGGCGCCGCCGCCCTGGTGACCGCCGGCAGCACCACCGCGGGCCAGCCCGGCCCGGTGCGCTGGCTGCTGACCTGCCGCCCCGCCCGCACGCTGGGCGACTGGTCGTTCTCGCTCTACCTGTGGCACTGGCCGGCGCTGGTGATCACCGAGCAGCACCTGGGCCGGGCGCTCACCGTCACCGAGCGGCTCGTCGCGGTGCTCGTGGTGCTCAACCTGGCGGCGCTGACCTACCGGTTCGTCGAGACCCCCTTCCGCAGCGGCCGGGTCGCCGTGCGCCTGCCCTCGCCGCGCCCGCTGGTGCTCTACCCGGCCAGCCTGCTGCTGGTCGTGGGCGCCGCGGCCGGCTCGTGGCACTACACCGAGTGGCGCGGCGGCGAGGGCGGCGACAACCCCGCCATCGCGGTGCGCGACCGCGACCACCACGACGAGACGGTCGCGCTGGTCAAGGCCTCGGTGCGCGCCGCGCGCGAGGAGGTGGCGATCCCCAGCGACCTGACCCCCGACCTGCTCGACCTGCGCCAGAGCGTGGCCGACGTCGGCGCCTGCGACTACGAGGACGACGTACGCCGCCTGTGCGTGCGCGGCGACCCCGCCGGCGAGCGCACCGTCGTGGTGATCGGCGACTCGCACGCCCGGGCCTGGATCCCGGCGCTGGAGCGGATCACCCTCGACTCCGGCTGGCGGGCCTTCTACCTGGTCAAGCCGCAGTGCCCGGCCGGTCACGTGAGCGTGGCGCCGTTGAAGCAGGCGGTGGTCTTCACCGGTTGCGACGAGTTCCAGGACTGGGTCTCCGACCAGGTGGCCGCGCTCTCCCCCGACCTCGTCGTGGTCTCCTCGGCCCCGCCGGTCAACGGCGTGTGGGTGGAGGGCCGGCGGGTGCTGACGATCGAGAAGGTCGCGCCCGAGCTCGAGCGCGGCTACGACGAGCTCTTCGACGAGCTGCGCGCCCACGCCGAGCGGGTCGTGGTCGTCAAGGACGTGCCGAAGTCGGCGACCGACCCGGGCGAGTGCCTGACCTCGGCGACCCCCAGCCTCGGCAGCTGCATGTTCGAGCCGGTCGAGCGCGCCACGATCCTCGGCGACGTCGTGGTGAAGTCGGCGCTGCTGGCCGGCGCCGAGGTCGTCGACCCGACGCCGTGGCTGTGCTTCGAGGGCGACTGCCCGGTCGTGGTCGGCGGCACCCTGACCTACCGCGACACCGACCACCTCACCACCGAGTACGCCGCCGGGCTGGCCGGCTCGCTGGGCCGGGCCCTGAAGATGACGGGCTGAAGATGACCGGCTGACCAAGACCCGCGGGACCCTGACAGCGGCACTGCTACGGTCACGACCGACGTTGTACGCCGATCTCAGCACCGCAAGGGGACCCATGAAGCTGTCGATGCCGCTCGTCTACGCCGGCAACCCGCGAGAGACCGCCGACCAGGTCGTCGACCTGGAGAAGGCCGGTCTGGACATGATCTGGGTGGCCGAGCCCTACGGCTTCGACGCCCCCACGCTGATGGGCTACCTGGCCGCGAAGACCGAGACGGTCGAGATCGCCGCCGGCATCCTCAACGTCTACTCCCGCACCCCGGGCGCGCTGCTGCAGACGGCCGCGGGGCTCGACAACGTGTCCGGCGGCCGTGCGGTCATCGGCCTGGGCGCCTCGGGGCCGCAGGTCATCGAGGGCTTCCACGGCATGGCCTACGAGAAGCCGCTGGGCCGCACCCGCGAGGTGATCCGGCTGCTGCGCTCGGGGCTGCGCCACGAGCGCCTCGAGGCCGACGGCATCTTCACGCTCCCGCTGCCCGCCGACCAGGGCCTGGGCCTGGGCAAGCCGCTCAAGCTGCTCAACAAGCCCGAGCGCTCCTCGATCCCGCTGTGGGTGGCCGCGCTCGGCAACGCCAACGTGGCGATGACCGCCGAGGTCGCCGACGGCTGGCTGCCCTTCCTCTTCTACCCCGAGAAGGCCGAGACGGTCTGGGGCGAGGCGCTGGCCAAGGGCCGCGCCAAGCGCTCCGACGAGCTGGCCCCGCTCGAGGTCAGCGCCGGCGGCATGGTCGCCATCGGCGAGGACGTCAAGGGCATGCTCGACTTCATGCGCCCGATGTACGCCCTGTACGTCGGCGGCATGGGTGCGCGCGGCAAGAACTTCTACAACGAGCTCGCCTGCCAGTACGGCTACGAGGCCGAGGCCAAGCAGATCCAGGACCTCTACCTCGACGGCAAGAAGAAGGAGGCCGAGGCGCTGGTGCCCACCGAGTGGCTCGAGGCCGGCAACCTGGTCGGGCCGGCGTCGTACGTCAAGGAGCGCATCGCCGCCTTCCGCGAGGCCGGCGTCACCAACCTGCAGGTCAACCCGGCCACCGAGGACCCCGCCGCGACCATCGCGCAGGTCAAGGAGTGGCTGGCCTGACCCCGGGCGGGGCCGGCTGCACCAGGCCGGCCTTGCGGTTCAGCCGCTCGGCGAGGTCGTCGGGGTCGAGGCTGCCGGCCAGCACCCGCGAGGTCGACCAGGCCGCGACGTCGAGGTCGACCTCGGTCGCCAGCAGCGCGAGGTCGTCGGCGTAGATCTCGGCGAGCCGGCGGACCAGGGCCCCGGTGACGGGCGGGGCGACCAGGTTGGAGCGGGAGGGGTTGGCGCTGAGGGCCGGCGCCGCCTTCCTGAACGGCGGCAGGCCCAGGAACGTCGTCATCCGTCGAGCGGCCCCGGTGAGGTCACCGACCACGTCGCGGAAGTCCATGACCAGGAACTGCTCGCGCGGCAGGTGGAGCAGCGCCTCTCGGAGCTGGGCGCCGTACAGGCCCCGCTGCACCAGGCTCCGCTTGCGCAGCTGCCCGTTGCTCACCCCGGCCGGCCCACCACGGGACACGTCGCCCATCGCGAGGGACGACTCGACCAGCTCCGCGAAGGCGGGGTGGTCGCCCGCACGGCGTCCGTAGGTCATCGACCACTGGGAGAACGCTCTCTCGATGGGGTCCCTGAGGCTCAGGATCACCCGCATCTGCGGGTCGTAGGCGGCGATGCGGCGCATGGCTCCGGGCCAGAACAGGTACGACGGTGTCGCGTCGACCCCGAACCGCTGGCGCTCCTTCTCGGCCACCGCGTGGTAGTCGCCGTGGGCGGGCCTCGACCAGTCGCGCGTCTCGTCGTCGAAGTAGTGGACCTCCTTGCTGCCACCACCGGCCACGCGTGGGTGGCGAGCCAGCAGGGAGTAGAGCGTGCTCGTCGCAGCCTTCTGCACCCCTGCGATCGTCACCGTGTAGGGAACCCGCCGCGTCGTGACCTCGTCGACCATCCTCCCATCCTCCACGGGAGCAGCGGGACCAGCGCACGGGGTCGCGGCTGTTGGCGTGCCGCCCTCCACGCGCCAGGCCGTCGGTCAGGTCGCCGGCCTGCTCACACGGCGTGGTCGAGCTCGCGGGACCGCACTCTCCCCCGCCCACCGCGGCTGCGCCGGGCGACGTCAGCCGTGAGCAGGCACAGGCCGGCGCCGACCAGGAGCACGCCCGAGACCGCCTCCCACCACGGCTGGGCGTCGTAGGGCCCGACCGCGTAGGAGAACGCCGCCACGAGCGGGGCGGCGAGCACCAGCAGGACCGCGGCGGCGAGCCGTGGCCCGCGCGCCGAGACCGCCAGCCGCACCGCCACCGCAGGAGGCAGCAGCACCCACGCCGCGCCCGCGACGCCCCCGCCGACCGGGTCGACGAGATCACCGGTGAGCCCGGAACGGAGGGTGGCGACGCCGACGGCCGCCGTGCCCAGCGCCCCCGCGAGGGTCGCGGCGGCGGTGACCAGACCCGGCCGACGCCCCACGAGGGCCCACGGCAGCAGCACGAGGGCGGCGGCGAGGACCAGCAGCGACCCACCCGCCAGCTGGGCGGCCGCCCCGACGGGCTCCCACGGCGCTCCGGGCACCACGACGTCGAAGCGGTGGTCCTGACGCTCCAGGCACGCCGTGCTCCCACTCTCGCCCCACCCGCAGACGTCGGCCCAGCGCTGCCACGACGCCGCCACCAGCAGCGCCCCGGCGACGACGAGGAGCACCGCCGCGCCGAGCCCGCCGGTCCGCTTCCCACGTTCCACCGCTGCTCGCACTCGCCGCACCTCCCCGTCTCGTCACCCCAGTCTGCGCACTGGCCACCCTCCCGCGGAAGAGCTCGCGTCGGACGGTGCGTCCCGACCCCGAGTCGCGCTAGCGTCGTCCCATGACCGACGACTGGGTGCCCAGCGACGAGGAGTCCGACGCCTGGCTCGAGGAGTGGGCGGCGGTGGACCGCGAGGCCGCGCGCTACCTCGCGGAGCGAGTGCCCGGCGTGGAGGACGTCCCCGACGGCAGGGCCGCGTGGCTCGACGAGCTCGTCGACACCATCTCGCCGTCGGAGCTGCCGGGCGACGACGAGGTGGAGTCGCTGGCCGCGGTGATGGCCCTGCAGCACGTCGACTGGCTCGGCCTGGCCCTGGGCGTCGTACGCCGCGGCCCCGGCAGCGACCTCGACGCGGCCCAGGTGCAGGCCGACGTGGTCGCCCTCGACGAGGTGGACGGGGAGATCGAGGACCCCGACGGCCACCTCGCGGTCATGGCGGCGGCGCTGGACCACCTGGCACCGCGCTGGCGGGCCCTCGGCGTGCTCGACGACCAGGAGCGACTGACCGAGCGTGGCGTGTGGGCGCTGCCGCGGGCCCTCCACCGCAGCTGGACCGACTGAGCGCTCACAGGCTGGCGCGCTCGACCTCGTTCTTCGCCTCGTCGGCCGCGGCGCGGGCCAGCTCGGCCGCCCGGGCCGCCTCGGCCTCGATGGCCTGCGGCCGGGCCACCGGGCCGATGCGATGCGCCGGCTCGCGCACGGGTCGCGCCGGCGCCCGGCGGTCCTGGCCGACCCCGTGCTCGGGGGCGTGCTCGGGGGCGAACGCCGCCGTCACGGTCCGGACCGCCTCGGTGAGCTCCCCGGGGATCACGAAGAAGCTGTTGCCGCCCTCGGCGAGCCGCGGCAGCATCTCGAGGTACTTGTAGGCCAGCACCTTGGGGTCGGCGTCGTTGGCGTGCACCGACTGGAAGACGCGCTCGAGCGCCTTCGCCTCGCCGTCCGCCTCGAGGATGGTGGCCTGCTGGCGGCCCTCGGCCTCGAGGATCAGCTTGTTGCGGGTGCCCTCCGCGGTCAGGATCAGCGCCTGCCGCTCACCCTCGGCGTGCAGGATCGCGGCGCGCTTGTCGCGCTCGGCGCGCATCTGCTTCTCCATCGCCTCCTTGATGTTGGTCGGCGGGTCGATGGCCTTGATCTCCACGCGGTTGACCCGGATGCCCCACCGGCCGGTGGCCTCGTCGAGCACCTCGCGCAGCCGGGTGTTGATGGTCTCGCGCGAGGTCAGGGTGCTCTCGAGGTCCATCGAGCCGATCAGGTTGCGCAGCGTGGTGACGGTCAGGTGGTCGATGGCCTGCAGGTAGTCGGCCACCTCGTACGCCGCCGCCCGCGGGTCGGTGATCTGGTAGTAGAGCACCGTGTCGATGGCGACCACGAGGTTGTCCTCGGTGATGACCGGCTTGGGGTCGGAGGAGTAGACGTGCTCGCGGACGTCGAGCTTGGTGTTGACCCGGTCGACGAGCGGGATGATCAGGTTGAGGCCGGGTTGCAGGGTGCGCTGGTAGCGACCGAACCTCTCGATGTTGTAGCGGCGCGCCTGCGGCACGATCCGGATCGCCGAGGCGACCACGAAGACGACCAGGGCGGCCAGGACGGCGATCGGCACGAGCAGGTCCACGGCACTCACTCCTCCAGGGGGTCGGGCTCCCGCAGCTGGTCCGGCAGCGGGTCACGCGGATGGACCACGGCGGTCGCGCCCTCGATCCCGAAGACGTCGACCCGGACGCCGGGCGGGATCACCAGGTCCTCGTCGAAGGCCCGCGCCGACCAGTCCTCGCCCGACAGGTGCACCAGGCCTCCGTCGGCGGTGACCTCGCGGGTGACCAGCGCGGAGCGTCCGACGAGGGCGTCGCTGCCCTCGCGCGAGGGCGGCGGCAGCGTCAGGTTGCGCCTGGCGATCGGCCGGACCGCAGCCAAGCCCACCCCGCCGGTGAGGGCGAAGACCAGCAGCTGCACGGGCACCGAGGCACCGAGGCCGGCTGCCACCGCGGCGACCAGCGACGCGCCCGCCAGCAGGCCGAGGAACAGCGTCAGCGTGACGAACTCCGCCGCGCCGAGCACCACCGCCGCTACCAGCCAGAGCAACCACCACATGGAACCGTCCATCCGTTCGTGATGACCCTCAAGAGTACCCCCGGGGGGATCGGAGGGCACGGGTCGGACGACTGGGCCGGTCCCGCACGCCGCGCCGGTTCAGGAGCAGGTCTGGCCCCGCGAGGGACGCTTGCGCAGGCTGGCGCACGCGATGCAGGTGGTCGCCCGCGGCAGCGCCGCCAACCGCTCGGCGCCGACCGGACGGCCGCACCGCTCGCACGGGGCCACGCGCTCCTCGAGCTGCGTCACGAGGACGCCCCCGGGTCGGCCAGCACGTCGCGCCACGAGTGCTGCGGCTCGTAGCCGAGCAGCCGGCGCGCCTTGTCGATGGAGTAGAAGGTCTCGTCGCGCCCCATCTCCCCGCGCTGCTCGACGCCGTCGTAGAAGCGCTCGCGCACCTCGTCGGTGGTCGCGGCGACCGACATGTCGGCGTTGGCGACGTTGAAGACCTCGTAGCCCAGCCCGTCGGTCCCCAGGCAGCGCTGGACCATCTGGCCCAGGTCGCGGGTGTCGATGTAGGCGAAGACGTTGCGCCGGCGCAGCGAGGGGTCCTCGAGGAAGGCCGGGAACATCTCGGCGTACTCGTGGGGCTCGATGACGTTGTTGATCCGCAGCCCGTAGACGTCGGCGCCGGTGCGGGCCTGGAACGAGCGCGCGGTCACCTCGTTGGCCACCTTCGACATCGCGTAGGAGTCCTCCGGCACGGTGGGGTGCTCCTCGTCGACCGGCACGTAGAGGGGGCGCCGCTCGCCCTGCGCGAAGCAGATGCCGTACGTCGTCTCCGACGAGGCGAAGACCACCTTGCGCACGCCCAGCCGGGTCGCGGCCTCCAGCACGTTGTAGGTGCTCAGCACGTTGGTCGCGTACGTCGTCGCGTCGTCGGTGAGCAGGATGCGCGGCACCGCGGCGAAGTGCACCACCGCGTCGTACGCCGGCTTCTCGGGCAGGTCGAGCTCGTCGAAGGTCGCCAGCCCGGCCAGCGCCGAGTAGGTCGAGCCCGCGTCGGTCAGGTCGACCCGGAGGTCGGCCACCCCCGGGTGGTCGAGCGGCACCAGGTCGGCGTTGGTGACCTGGTGGCCCTGGTCGGCGAGGAACGGGGCGACGTGGCGGCCGGCCTTGCCGCTGCCGCCGGTGAAGAGGATGCGCATGCCCGCCAGCCAACCAGGCCCACGAAGGCCGCCCCTCCCCCGCAGGGTCTCGTCACTGCTCGACCAACGGCGGTCGTTGGTCGAGCAGCGAGGGCCGAAGGCTCGAGCGACGCCGAGACCCCACAACCACCCGGCGTACAGCAAGCGGGCACCTCACCCGGTCTCGGCGACGCTCCTCGCTGGCGCTCGTCACTGCTCGACCAACGGCGGTCGTTGGTCGAGC
>NZ_JBDYKJ010000087.1:0-18534 GCF_040012395.1 Nocardioides sp. 31GB23
ATCGTTCTCAGTGGTCACAGCGGTCATCTTGGTCCTCCTTCAGGACCGACCGCTTACACAGACCATCTGACACCCCCCGTGTCGTCACACGATCTCGACCAACGTGCCTGGTCATCACACCTAGCGCTGCGCACCTCGACGAGATCTACTAGGCCCAGGATCTGCGCACGAGGTTGTTGATCAGCGGGGTCGAAGAGGCTGATCTGCCGGCGGTGAAGACGCGGCCCCGAAAAGTGAACTGCGCTTCCGCCAGGTAGACTCGATTCAGTAGCATTGTTCGATTAGTTTGACGCTTCGCAATGGTCGCCACGATCCGCCGGCATACCGCAGGGAAGGGCAGCTACGTACGCATGTGAATCGTGCTGTCCCGGGACAGAAAGTTTGCGGGCCGGTTTCCTCGAGACCACCGACGCGAGCGAGGTAGAGGCCATTCTCGCCCTCGACGGTGTGCCGCTCAGGGTGGGAAAGCCCCGTAGGTTAACCACAGCGAACCTATGCATGTCTGACTGCGAAGAAGTGATGAGATATGACGAAACGAGATCCAAACCCGAAACCTCCCGCGGAACTCGCCAAAGAGGGCTCGCCTCGTCCTGGCGTGGACTGGTCCATGACGCGCCCCCAGCGCAGAGGCGGCGCTGCGCTCGCTCCGCGCGGCGCCAAGTTGTCCCAGTACGTCGCAGCCGAAATTGTTCGGGACGTGGTAGCTCAGGGGCTAAACGCCGGGGACCGGCTGCCAACTGAAGCCGCGATGCTGGAAGAGTTCGACGTCGGCAGGGCGAGCCTGAGGGAGGCGCTGCGGATCCTGGAGTCCTACGGCCTGATCTCCATTAAGCAAGGGCTTGGTGGCGGGCCTGTCGTGAACGCCATCCACCCGGAGGACCTTGCCCGGACGTTACTTTTCTACTTCCACAGCACCGGAGCCACCGTCAGCGAGATCGCTGAAGCCCGGTGCGTGCTCGAGCCGGCGTCAGCCCGTCTGGCCGCAGAGCGGCAGGACCCGGACCAGATGGCGGAACTCCGCAACGTGATGGCCCGCGAGCAGCAGGCCTCCATGGCCGACGACGAGTACATGCGACTGTCGAACGAGTTCCACTACGCAGTAAGCGGACTGTCGGGCAATCGGGTACTGGACCTGCTCGGGCGCGCGCTTCGCACCGTCTATACGACTCGCATCTTCGGCGGCGGCATCCTCCCCAGCGAAGCCCGACACACCAGTCGCGAAGTCCACCGAAAGATCGGGGAAGCCATCCTTGCCGGCGACGGCGCACTGGCCGAGAAGGCTATGGGCGAGCACCTCAAGGAGATCTCAGACCTGCAGTTCGCGAAGACGCCCGAGGTCATGGACCAAGTGGTCGTTTGGGAAGTCTGACTTCTGGAACCAACTGCGCCCTCCGCAGCGCGATTCAATAATGAATCCGGGTACAACTCGAGCTCGCCAAACCACCCGCGGAGGACTTCCGCGCCCCCGTCACCCAAGTCCTACGCATGTGATGGCTGAACTAGGCGATTTTGTCGATGTTGCCAGCTCGCGACGCGGCCCTGCTCCCTAGGCTCATCGCAGCGCGACTGCCCCGTAATCCTTCGAGTCAAGGCGGCGCAGGCTCAGCTCAGGTCGGGCTCGGTCTTCTCCCTGACCTCGTCCTCGGTGACCCCGGGCGCCAGCTCGACGAGGCGCAGCGTGCGCTCGCCCAGGGTGCCGGAGGCAGCGACCTCGCCGGTCGCGGGATTCATCACGTCGATCACGCACAGGTCGGTGATGATCCGCTGCACGACGCGCTTGCCGGTGTAGGGCAGCGAACATTCGTCGACGATCTTGAAGGACCCGTCCCTGGCGGTGTGCTCCATCAGCACGATCACCCGTTTGGCGCCGTGCACAAGGTCCATCGCGCCACCCATCCCCTTGACCATCTTCCCGGGGATCATCCAGTTTGCGATGTCGCCGACGGCCGAGACCTGCATAGCACCAAGGATCGCGGCGTCGATCTTGCCTCCGCGGATCATCCCAAACGACGTGGCAGAGTCAAAGAACGACGCCCCCCGACGGACCGTCACGGTCTCCTTGCCAGCATTGATCAGGTCGGGATCGACCGCGGCCTCGGCCGGGTAGGCACCCACACCGAGGATGCCGTTTTCAGACTGCAGCACCAGCTCAACGTCGTCGGCCACATAGTTGGGGACCAGCGTCGGCAGCCCGATCCCCAAGTTGACGTACGAACCGTCCACCAGCTCCGAGGCCGCCCGGGCGGCCATCTCCTCACGCGTCCAGCTCATCGAACGGTCCTCTTTTCAATCCGCTTGTCGGCAGCCTGCTCCGGCGTCAGCGCCACTACCCGTTGCACATAGACCCCCGGCGTGTGGACGTCGTTGGGCTCCAGTTCGCCCGGCTCGACCAACTCCTCCACCTCAGCGATGGTGACGCGACCACACATCGCGGCAAGCGGGTTAAAGTTCCGGGCGGAGTCGCGATAGATCAGGTTGCCGTGGCGGTCTCCCTTCCAGGCCCGCACCAGCCCGAAGTCGGCCACGATCGCATGCTCGAGAACATATTCCTTCTCACCCTCAGCCGTGGAGAAGACCTGGGTCTGTTTGGCAGGGGAGGCGATCTCGACGTTGCCGACGTCGTCGTACTTCCACGGGAGACCGCCCTCGGCGATTTGCGTCCCGAACCCGGTGGCGGTGAAGAAGGCGGGGATGCCCGAGCCGCCGGCGCGCATCCGCTCGGCGAGCGTGCCCTGCGGGGTCAACTCGACCTCGAGCTCACCGGAGAGGTATTGCCGGGCGAACTCCTTGTTCTCACCGACATAGGACGACACCATCCGGCGCAGCCGCTTTTCCATCAGCAGCCGACCCAGGCCCCAGTCATCGACGCCGCAGTTGTTGGACACGACCTCGAGGTCCTTCGCACCGGCGGTGAGCACCGCGTCGATCAGGACCGACGGGATGCCACACAACCCAAAACCACCCACCGACACCGTCACCCCGTCCGGGATGTCCGCGACTGCCGCAGCGGCCGAACTCACAACCTTATTCATGGAACCTACTTTCGTGTCCTCGGTGGCGTTGGATCGCGACCTAGTTATGCCAACTCCAGCGCTCTCATCGCCGCCCACGCAGCGTCGACCCCATCGCCGACCGCGGCAACGACTGTCTGCGAGGAGCCTGGTCGCAGGTCACCCACACAGGCGCGGAACGGAATCGCGATGTCCTCCTCTGCGTCAAGCGCGGACAACAGCTCTCGGCGGGGTCGCCGCGAGCCAGCCAGGAAAACACCATCGCATCGAGCTAGCTCTACCCCTGCCCCATCCGTGAGCACGATGGTGCCATTGTCTCCGGGCGCGAGCCGTACGTCGCTCGCCGGCGGCCTCACGTCCACGCCAATCGGGTCAAGCAGGGTCCGGTCGGCCCGCGTAAGTGCCGCACGAGGCAGTACGGCGACGGAGGCCGCTAGGCCCGTCAGGTCGCGCACCTTCGAGACCGCGTCCCGTCCTGCTCCAAGGACGATGACGTTCTTGTTCTTGAACATGGGTCCGTCGCACGAGCTGCACGTCGAGACGCCACGACCGTGGAGGACGGCCGCTCCCGGCACGGCCTCCAGGTCGTATTCTCGACCCGTCGCAAGAACGAGCGCGGCGCCGTTGACGCTTCCGTTGTTGATTGACCAACGACCGTCCATCACGGCAAGCATCTCGGCCTGCGCGTGCTCCACGTGGACCCTGGCGTCCAGGACAGCCTCGATCAGGTCGGCCGACAGGTCTGGACCAGCGACCCGATCCCGGTGGGGTACGAGGCCGTCGACCCACGACATGGTGTTCAACTCCCCTCCCAAGGCCGTTCCCTCGACCACCACCGTGCGCAGCCCCAAAGCCGCGGCGGCTCCCGCGCAGGCAAGGCCGGAAGGTCCCCCGCCTATGACGACGAGGTCGGCAATCCGGGGGTCAGCCGACACGTCGTTCCCCAGACGATCCAACGAGCTCTCGAACCCGCGCGTTGCACTCGACGCGGCGATGGATGGGCAGCCCCTGTTCGTGGTTGTTCCAGTAGATGCGGTTCTGGTTACGTCCCGGGTCGCCTCCGAGGATTATCCGTACGTTCTCAGGACCGGCCAGGACTCCCACCTGGGTCTCTGTGGTGACGTCGGGTGGGAACCCGTCGGGCAGCATCCCCTTGGCGGCGAGGTCGGTGAACGAGAATTCGTTCCCCCGCGCCATGCGCGCCTGCGCCTCCATGCCGCCGACGTCCATAGTGGCGTGATCGACCAGGTAGCGTCGGATTGAGTCCTTGGTGTGTCCGGCTTCAGCAAGTGACTGTGCAACGCTGGGGCTCATTAGCACTAAGGCACTGTGACCGCGGTAATAGAGGTTGGTGAAGGCCCATGGACCGATCGTGTCGGCCGCATACCGCGCCAACATCGCCAACTGCTCCTCGGCCGCACCTCCGGTGTACGCGGGCCCGCTGATGGCAACGCAGCTCTGCACGCTGACGACGGTGTCGTCAGTGACGTAGCCGCACTCTTCACGACTCGTGCTCCAACCGATGGCATGAGTGTGCTCGTCACTCTCGGCCATCGCGACGTTGAAGGTGCGTCCGATGGCCGCCTTGTCGGTATCGCCGGGTGGGGTCAGGAAGCCCGCGAGATTGCGCATGATCAGCCGACCGAAACGGCCGATGGTCGAGTTGGCTCGGTTGCCGACCCGCATCATTCCGGCGCCGTCGTTGAGGCCAAACACGCTTGCCAACGGGCCGCTGATGAGGATGAGCGGCTCCCAGCCGGGGGTGCACCCGGCGTCCTCCAGCCGCCACTCAGGATCGGCCATGACCTCGGTGACGGCGAGCAGTACCGGCATGTACTCAGGGCGGCAGCCCGCCATCACGCCGTTCACGGCGACGGACCACACGGTGACGGCTCGCCGGGCAGGCAGCATGACGCCGATCTCGTCCAAGGGATCGCGGTCGGTGTAGGCGAGGAAGTGCTCTACTCGCTCGATCGTGGGCGGCACGATGGGCAACCCGTCGCTCCACTGGCGGTCGTCGAAGTAGTCCTGAATCTCCTCCAACCTTCCGCTGACGACGATGTCGCGAACTCCAGGCTCGGTTGCCGCGTCGCCCGCGTCCCCGTCATAGCCGTGCGTCAGGCGGCGGAAGCCGTCGAACAGACTGGGCACGACGTGGTCATGGACTTTCTGCGCGAATGCCTCGTCGGTGTCCACAGCGATCACACCCGGGTACTCGGCGATCCACAGCTTCTCCAGACCTACCGCCCTCGCCGTCGCCGTGGCCTGGCGCACGAAGCCGGACGAGACAAGCGCCATCGCAGGCACTCCCGCTTCCTCGACCGCCTGGCACGCACGAATCACCGCCGGCGTGCAGGAGCCGCACGCACCCACACCAACTATCGCGGCGTCGATCTCGTGCTCCCTGAGCAGCTCGGGTATGCGTGCGACGACCGCCCGCTCATGGGGACCGTGCAGGTCGCCGAAGACCGTGTGCGGGATGCGACGAAATGCAACTCCGGCTTCCTCGGCCGCCGCTTCGAAGGCCTCGAACATGTCATCGCCGCGGAACAAGTCGTCCCAAATGAACGCCACGTTCTTGCCGGCCAAGCCATTTAACTGCCTGCGGCCGAAGCTGACGGCTGCTGCGGAGGGGGCCAGTGGCCACACCGCAGCCTCGTCTTGAGCGGGCCTTGTGGTCTCGATCACGGTCGCGCCTCCCACAAACGTAGTGTCTAGTCGGACCTATTGTCCGACATTAGACGCTTGTTGTCACGCGTTGGGTTAAGATTTGCTGAACCGATCAAGAGGAGTGCCGTGAAAACCCGAGTGTCGTCCGGTGTGAGCAAGGAGTCGTCGTCGCCGCGCTATCTCATCCTGGCCCGCCGATTGAGGGCGGAGATCCTGGCCGGCCGGTATCCGGTCGGATCGCGACTGCCCGGCGAGTTGGAGCTCGCACGGGACTTGGAGGTAGGACGGGCTTCGATACGCGAAGCGCTTCGGGTTCTGGCTGCCCAAGGCCTCATCCAGACCACGCGCGGAACGGCCGGCGGCAGCACTGTCAGGCGAGTTGACCACCGCGACGTCATCCGCATGCTTGGAGAGGATATGGAGACGCTTGCGGCCCTGCAGGGTTGCTCGGTGCAGGAGATGGAAGAGGTCGAAGAGTTGCTCGAGGTATCGGCCGCGTGGCTCGCCGCGTCTCGCCGTACGCCCGTCCAGCTCGCCAAGCTCTGGTCCCACATCCCCACCATCGAACCCGGCCAGACGCCGACTCCGGCGCAGATCGACACAAACCTGGCGTTCCACTACGACATCGTCGAGGCCACGGGAAATCGGATGCTCCACCTGTTCGCCGAACCGGTCTCGATCGTCATCCACAACCACTTTCGTTCTCGAGAGCGCGATGTGACCTACTATCAACAGGTCCTCGAAGATCACCGCCACATCGCGGCGGCCATCCAAGCACGAGACGCTGAAGGTGCCAGGGACGAGATGCAGCGGCACTTGTCGCACCTGCGGTCGGGCGGGAAGAGTTCTCCGCGTGGCTCCCTCGGCGGACTGAGCTTCGGGCTCTAGTCGTCATGGCGCACAAGAGGGCAGAGCAGTACGACGTCGTCGTTGTCGGCGGCGGACTCGCAGGGCTGTGTGCCGCCACTGCGGCGGCCGAAAGAGGCAGCCGAACGCTCCTTCTCGAGGCCGGCCCACAACTCGGAGGCAGCACGAGGACGTTGGGAGGGGTGATCTACGCAGCCGGTACCTCTGTTCAGAAGGCCGCGGGGATCACCGACGGAGCATCGGACCTTCTGGCGTCCTATCTGCTACTCAACCAGTACTGCCTCGAGCCCAGCATCGTGCGAACACTGGCCGAGAGCGCCGCAGCAGCACTCGACTGGCTCGTTGAGCGCGGGGTCGATTTCCCGCCCGACCAGTTGTATTCGGCCGCCCCCGGTGATCCCGGCCGCAGCCACCGAGCCAGGGGCCGGGGCCCGGGCCTCGTTGACCCGCTCGCGACTCACCTGCGAACAACCTCGGCCGACATCCGAACAGGCACTCGCGCCACGGGTCTCGACATAAAGTCTGGGCGGGTCGCGGGCGTGCGGATCGGTGGAGACGTCGTCCCCGCCCGGGTAGTGGTGCTCGCCACCGGCGGTTACGGCAACGCGCCCGACCTGCTGAACCGGTTCTATCCCACGGCAGCCGGCCTGGGCGCGGCTCTCCACTACGTCGGCGCGGCCTCCAACCGCGGCGATGGGATCACCATGGGTTTGGCTGCTGGTGCGCAGTTCACGGGCGCGGACCGCGGCCTACTGCTGCTGGCGCCTGAATTTGCCACCCAGAACGAACCAGCATTGCCACCCGAACTTATCTTGGTGAACGCTCACGGTCACCGATTCATGGCCGAGGACCTGCCCTACTCTGTGGCCCCAGGAATAGTGGCAGCTCAAACCGGCGGAACAGCTTGGGCACTGTTCGACGAACGCGCGCGATTGAGCTTTCCTCCCCGCTCGTCGAACAGCCCGGCGCGTTCCTGGACGCTACAGCGATTCGCCGACGCACAGCTCCCGCCTGGTATCCACCGCGCGTGGTCCCTCGACTCGCTCTCACGCGCAATCGGGCTACCCGCGGACGCGGTGGAACAAACCGTTCTGCGCTACAATCAGCTGAGCCGCCGCGGGGTCGACGCGGACTGGGAGAAAGACGCGGCGCATTTGCTGCCTTGCTCACAGTCGCCCTTTTACGCAGTGCGGGTGCGACCGAGAGTTTTGGTTCTCACCTCGGGTGGCCTGCGCATTGACACCGCAGCGCACGTATTGGGCCAGGCGGGACGCCCGATCATGGGCCTGTTCGCAGCAGGTGAGACAACAGGCGGCGTAATCGGCGACCGATACATAGGCGGCCTGGTGAATACGAGTTCTGCGGTGTTTGGCATCCGGGCGGGCACGTTGGCTGCCCGAGGGTGACCGCCGACTGATCCGACCTGGCCCCCACCCGCTTTCGCTTGCCTTTGTCCGCAACCCAGGGACCGGTCATCGACTGCGAATCATTCCGCTCGTTCAAGCCAGGTGCGGGCCCGTGCGAGATGGGCGGTGAGCCCCTGTGCCCGGTCGACCAGGGTCGTCCACAGGGGAGGCCATGGCGTATCGGCGCCCGCGTCTGCCAGCAGGTAAGCGTCCTTTTCCAGCAGGGGGGCGTCGAGTCGGCGGAATTTTTCGGCCGCTCGACTCCCGCCTGACGAAACGCTCAACACCGTATGGAACGCGGCTGGGTCCAACCCTTGGCAACGCGCGACCTCGATCGCGTCCGCCACCACGATGGCGTTGGCTGCCATGACGGCGTTGTTGATCAGCTTGGCGAAGCTAGCTTGACCAAGCTCAGCAAAGACGACGACGTTGCCGGCGACCGTGCTCCTAAGAAAGGTCACGTCTTCGGGTCGCACCGGGCCGCCGAGCAGCACTGTAAGCCGTCCGGCCAGGGTCCCGTCGCTCCCTCCCGAGATCGGGGACTCAAGAACTCGAAGGTCGGTGTCGCTTCGCAACTGCTCCGCGGCCTTCGGGTCCATCGTCGTGACTACGAACACTCGCAGGTCACCAGTGTTCACCCGAGACAAGGACTCGACCTCACCGACGACGTCCCGGGCCTGAGCGACCGTCCGAACAAGGACGAAGACCGTGTGGACTTGGTCCCATTCCAAGCTCCGCAGGGTAGGCGCGGTGACACCGCCCTTCGATTCGAACGCGGCCCGCGCGAGCGAATCCGGATCCACGCCCACGGTCTCGCCAGCCGACTCCTTGAGCCGCAGCGCGAAGGCGAGGCCGAGGTTGCCGAGCCCGACGACCGCAATCACCGGGCAGTCCGCTCGGGCGGGGTCGAAACGTGAGCCAGTGCCTCGCTGGCCGTCGCTCCGACCGCACCGCCATCCGTCACGTCAGCCATCCCCACTACTGCGCCTCGGAGGAGCGGGTAGGTCCGTCCACGGGCGAGAACTCTACATCAACCCGTGAATACGACCGAAGCGCAAAGCCTTCGTACTCACCAATGGGCGACGGGCTGGAGGCCAGGCGAAGGTCGGGGAACCACTCGAGCACCGCCTTGACCGTCTCCTGCACCTCCGCGCGGGCGAGCGCCGCGCCGGCGCAGGAACGCGGCCCGAAACTGAACGCGAGGTGATCTTGCGGCCTCCTCGGTTGCTCACGGTCGAGCTTCGCCTGGTGAGGGCACGCGAACTGGGAACTGTCGCGGTTCGCAGCGGCGTGCAGGTTCAGCACGGTCTGGTCCTTCTCGACAAGGACCCCGCCGACCTCCGTGTCGTGATTCGCCTTGCGGAGCCTGAACTGAACGGCGCCGTGCAGTCGCAGGGCCTCCTCGGCGAATCGCTCGATCGCCCCGTCGCCGCCTCGCCGAACATCATTGGCTAGCTGCTCGTCGGTGAGCAACAAGACGAACGCGTTCGACAATGTGTGCATGGTGGTGTCGCTGCCCGCAAAGAACATTCCGGTGACCATGCCGAGGGTGTCGCGCTCCGCCCAGTCGTCAATCATCGAAGTGCCGTCGCGCCAGGTGTGACTGATGAAGTCGTCGCCACCGGAGTCCCGACGGTCTTGGACGTATGGACGCAGCAAGTCATCGAATCGCTCCATGGCCGCGATTGTGCGTTCGGCCAGGGCGGGATCCTCATCCTGACCCTGGTGCTGGAGGTATTCCAGCTTGGCGTCCATCAGGTGCTTGCACTCGTTGATCCAGTCGTCGTCCTGCCACGGCAAGCCCATGACGGCAGCCATGACTCGGACCGGCAGTGGGTCAGCAAGATCCTTCATCAAGTCGGCGTTTCCCCGATGCGCGAAGCGCTGTAGGAGGTGGTCCGTCACGGGCCGGATCATGGTCGACCGCCAGGCGTCAACGCGGCGAGGGTGGAACTCGGAGAGGATCCACCGGTGCATCTTGAGGTGGGTCTCGCCGTGCTGAAAGTTCCGGGCGCGGGGCCCTCCCTCGATTGCGACCATGGCGTCCGTCATCATGTCTGCGAAGGGGTGCCGAAAGTCCTTCTTGTCGCGTCGCATCACGTCTTTGGCGATCTCGAAGTCTGTGACCACCCATGCCCGCATCCCCTGGTCCCAGTGCACCGGGTCCTCCGAGCGAAGCTGGTCGAAGTAGTCGAAGGGCTCGGATCCGGCTGTGGTGAGGATCGACGGCAGGTGGTTCTTCATGGAAACACTCCAATCGCGTGCCGGGCATGCCGGCTGACTCGGACGAACGGTTCAAGAACTGTGGATCGAATTGACAAGTGGGGTGTCCACGCCAACCGGGCCGATGAGCGATGCGCCGCCAGGGTTTCCCAAGGGTTCGGCGCGGCCTGGAAGAACCTCATTGAAAAACGCACGGTTGTCCGCGAGGTGGGCGAGCCGCTCCGGCGGGGTGGTGCGGTCCGCCGTCACCGCGTCGACCGGGCACACCGTCTCGCACGCCCCACAGTCAATGCATTCGTCCGGGTTGACGTACAGCTTGCGGTCACCTTGATAGATGCAGTCCACGGGACATTCTTCTACGCAAGCGCGGTCCATCACGTCGATACAGGGTTCGGCGATCACGAATGGCATGTCTGTCCTCCTACAAGTTGGGAGAGGCGGCGGCGGACGCCCCTGCGAGCGTCGAGTTCTCGGTCGAGTGTCCGGGGAAGATGTCGAGCGTGGGATCAAGGAAGACTGCGGCGTTGTTGACGGCGGTCGCCGCCTCCCCGAAGCCGACGGAAATGAGCCGGACCTTGCCGGGGTAGTCCGTGAGGTCTCCGGCCGCCCAGATCCGTTTCACGCCGGTGGACATCGTGCTGTCGACCACCACGTGACGGTCCCGGAAAGTCAGGCCCCATGACTGCATGTCAGACAGATTCGCGGTGAAGCCGAGCGCGGCGATGACGTGCTGGGCCTGCAGGGCACGCTCCTCTTGGGTGCGCATGTCCATCACGCGCGCGCCCGCGACCCGATCCGTCCCCTCCAGAGCAACGACCTCGTGGTGGGTAAGGATCTCCACTCCGAGCTCGGCGGCCCTGGACACCGACGCGGCGTGCGCGCGAAAGCGGTCTCGCCGGTGCACCAAAGTGACTTTGGCGCCGACAACACGCGCGGCGATCGCCCAATCGAAGGCGCTGTCCCCGCCGCCGACGACCAGAACGTCCATGCCCGCGAGCTCTGCCGGGTCGGTCACGAAGTAGGACAGGCCTCGTCCGAGGAAGTCTTCACCAGCCGGAAGTGGCCGCGGGGTGAATCGACCGATCCCGCCCGCGATGATCATCGCTCCGCACCGCACGGTCGTATCGGTGTCGGTGTGGACGAGGAGGCCGTCCCCGGTGTCAACGACGCTTCGAGCCGTCGTCCCAAGAACATAACGAGGATCGAATCGTGCCGCCTGGCTTCGCAGCCCGTCCACCAAGTCAGTGCCCCGAACCGACGGAAGACCTGCTACATCTTCGATCAACTTCTCCGGGTAGAGCGCAGACACCTGCCCTCCCAGTTCCGTGAGACTGTCCATGACAGCACAGGTGAAACCGCGAAAGCCGGCGTAGTACGCGGCGTATAGGCCGACCGGGCCGGCGCCGACCACGGCTATGTCGACCGTGATCGGCTCGCTTGCGTTGACGGAGCTCATGCGGCCCCTCCTGTCTGACGGGTTCAACTATGGTAATTCTTATCATTAATCGCAGGCCGTGGGAAGATGCGCACATGATTCGGAGAGAGCCGCAAGGAGTCCATCGGCGATGGAAGGCACAGAAGTGAACCGCTCGGAGCCTCCGCGCTCGATCAAGATCTCCGAGATCGTGGCGAGGCAGGTGCTCAACGAGATCGCCTCTCAGGGTCTTGAGGTGGGGGCTCGGCTGCCGCCCGAAGCCGTGATGTTGCAGAAGTACGGAGTGGCGCGCGGCTCACTACGCGAAGCCCTCCGTGTGCTTGAGTTCCAAGGGTTCATCCGAATTCGGCCTGGGGTGGGAGGCGGGCCAGTCGTGCGCGCGGTCAGCACGCATGACTTCGCGCGGGTGTCGTCGATGTTCTTTCACCGGGCCGGCGCCACCATCGAGGAGTTGTTCGACGCTCGAATGTCCCTCGAAGCCCAGATGGCTGCGCACGCCGCCCGGTTCCGCGACCCCGAGCTGATGAGGCAACTGCGGCTCAATGTCGAACAAGACCTAGAACAGGACGCCGGCGTACGCGACTTCCACGACATCATCACCGGCTTGTCTGGCAATCGCGTCCTTAATTTGCTGGCCCGCTCCATCAAAGACATGTACGCCGAGCGGGTCCGTGAAGTGAAATTCACCGACGCTACGCGCGCGGAGGTGCTCGCGGCCCATCGTGACATCGCGAACGCCATATTCGCTGGCGATGAAGCCCGAGCGTCCGACGTGATGAAGGAGCACATGGCCCACTACTTCCAACTCGCTGTCGTGAACAACATGCCGAACCTGCTGTCGGAAGTCATCGACTGGCACTAATCGACTGGCAATAGCAGTGTCGACAACTTCATAGCCGTGCGTCCGCCACCTTTGACGGGTAATCCAGGACCAGCAGCTGCGCTCCCTTCCCGCCCGCCTCGAGCTCAGGTCGCTCGTCAGGGGCAAGATAGACGCACGTAACCGGGTGCGAAACCACGTCGTGGAACGAGAAAGAACCGTCGAACAGCAGCAAGAAACGCCCGCTTCCGCCGCACGGAGGAAGTTTCAAGATGTGACCTGGCGTCACGCTGAGATAGGAGGCGAACAAGCCGTCATCCTCCCGGGGGACAAGAATTTGTTCGTCGACGGCGCTGTGGTCCCGCGGCTTGTCGGCCGCGACGGTGCCCAGCCTGTGCCGGCGCGGCGCAGCATGCTGAGCTTCCCTGGCCCCGGGTAGCACCTGCGCCTTGGACTCCGCGTGGTGCCGCGGCCGCAGAGTCAAGTATCTGAGCCCGTGCTGGCCGGCGACAATGGGACCGTAACCAGTGAAGGCATTAGTGTAGTGGACGGTGACGGGCGCGATCGGCTTGCGACCGATCGTGCCGTCACCGGTGAGGAATACTTGAAACTGGTTGATGGCGTGGAAATGCGTTGGAATCACGGTGCCAGAGGGCTGATCAACGACGAACGCGTGTGGCGCATCGGGCCCGTCGACGGAACTAATCAGGTCCGTGTGTCCGAAAACTTCTCCGTGGAACTCGACTTCTCGCCGCTGCTTGTCGGCCAGGGATCTGAGATACATGATGTCGCCCAATCTGCTGATGAGTAGTGCCTGCGAGCCGATGAGCCGTCGCCGCACGTTGTCCGTCGCTACACCTCGGGGCTGCTCGAGGATCAATCTGCGGCCGGCTGTGCTGCAGACGTTGGATGCAGGGCGGCTGCAGCGTTCAGCTACTGAGCGCGCGCAGGTGTTCGGGCGCCGCCGAGACGAACGTGCGGTCGCCGACTCTCGGGGCGTCGATGTTGTCTTCGCTCTGACGGACGAGGAAGGTCACGTCTGAGTCGGCCAGTTTCACCAGGTGCTCCACGTGTGTCCCTAGGAACATGGTCTGCGCGATGGTGCCCTCCCACGCATTCACCGACGCGGACGGTGACGTCTCGAAGCGACACTTCTCAGGCCTCGCCATGACCGAGACTTCAGCTCCTGTCGTCACGTCCTGGGACCCGCGCGTCGCCAGCACGGAGCCGGCTTGGGTGTCTACCCGGACAAGGTCGTCGCCGGTGAGCTCGGTGACTCGTCCGTTGAGTTCGTTGGTGCTGCCGACGAATCGGCCCACGTACTGGTTCGAGGGGGTCTCATAGATCTCGCGCGGTGTCCCACATTGAGCAACCTTGCCGTTCTGCATGACGGCGATGCGATCGGCCAGCTCCATAGCTTCGATCTGGTCGTGCGTCACGTAGATGGCCGCGAATCCAATATCGCGCTGCATCAACACCAGTTCGAGGCGAAGTTGCTCTCGCACCTTCGCGTCTACGTTCGACAACGGCTCGTCGAATAGGATCAGGCCCTCGTTGGAGACTAACGCACGGGCGAGGGCTACTCTTTGCTGTTGACCACCGCTCATCTGTCCCGGATACTGTCGCCCAAGCTCCGGGATCCCGATCATCTCAAGCACGCGCTCAACGCGAGCAGAGACGTCATTCTTGGCGGCCTTTCTGGCCCGCAGCGGATACGCAACGTTGTCGAACACCGTCATGTGCGGCCACAACGCATACGACTGGAACATCATCCCCAGATTGCGTTTCTCGGGCGGGTCATCGAGCCGCCGCTGCGAGGAATAACTGGTATGGCCGTGCAAATTGATGGTTCCCGAGTGCGGCTGCTCGAGGCCCGCGATGCATCGAAGAAGCGTGCTCTTGCCGCAGCCACTAGGGCCGAGCAGCACCACGAACTCTCCCGGAGCCACGTCGAGAGTCACAGAGTCGACGGCCAACACCTCCTCTCCATCGCGGCGCTTGTAGGACTTCCTGAGGTCCCGGACCGAAACTGCGGGTGTCAGGCTGTCCGCGTTTCCGTCTCCGCGCGGATCATCTGCCAGGTTTGCACCGCGCGACCGGGTGTTTGCGAGGTTCATCGGTGGTCCTTGTCTAGATAGAACAATTTGACTGGGCGCTATCGATCGGTGTTAGGGCCGCGGCACCCCGCCCAGCTTCTTGGACAGGAGACCCACGATCGTGAGCACGGTTACGTTGATGACCGTCAGGGCTATGGACAGAGCAGCGAGCAACGCGAAGTCTCCATTGACGAACACATCGAGGATGCGAAACCCAACAACCGGCGTCGTGGTGCTGGCCAACATGGACGAAGCCTCAAGCTCGCCGACCATCCACACGAACAGCAGACCCCAGCCGGCCACCAAACCGGGGATCATGAGGGGAAAGTTGATTTTCAAGAACGTAGCCCCCCCGCCTGCACCGGAGATGCGAGAAGCCTCCGAGAGTTCGCGACCAACTTGGGCGGCCGCAGCGTCCGCTGCCACCGTGGCTTGAGGAATGAACAAGATCAGATACGCCAGCAGCAATATCCAGATGGTCCCTCCGAGGTTCCACGGGCTCCCTGCGAACCCAAGGATGCAGCCAGTTCCAACCACGATTCCCGAGAAGACCGCAGGAAGCTTGATGATGCCGTCAAGCGCCCGCGAGCCTCGCCCTGTTGATGACTGCAAATGATGAGAGAAGAGCGCAGCAATGGCGATCCCTAAAGTGGCGCCAATAGCCGCCAGCCGAAGGCTGGTAGCCAACGAATCTTGAGTGAGAGGATCGTTGAACAGATAACCGCGGAGGTGGTCGAGAGTGAGTGAAGACCAGTCGATGTTCGGCGTCCAGAAGCCGTTGAGAACAACTACCACGTGAGCCGTCAGCGGGAGCACGACGGCGATCGCCATGTATCCAACCAAAAGGGCTCGGGCCGGAAGGCGCCAGACGCCGAGGCGCACGGTCCCTGCTCGGGAGCCCCGGCCACCAAGAACTGCATGTCGATTTCCCCTCAGCACTCGTCCTTGGACGTACCAGGCCACGCCGACAAACAACATTAGGAACATGCTGAGCCCGAGCGCGAGTGTAGTCTGGGCCGGGTAGGTAAAACTGATGAGTTGAACGATTCGCACGGAAAGCACGTCGATACCGCTTTGAGTGCCGATAACCACCGGTACGGAAAAGAACGAAAACCCGAACCAAGCCATGAAAAGCGCAGCTGCCCCCAGGCTCGGGCGGAGCACCGGGATGGTCACTTTACGTAGAGTTGCTAGCGGCGACGAACCACAGACACGCGCCTGTTCCTCCAAGGCCGGGTCGGAGTTCCGCAGCCCAGCCGCGATCATCAAGTACGCGAATGGAATCTGATAGATCGTGTAAAGAAATATCATCCCCCACCACGAATAGATATTGACCGGCCCGGTCTCCACGTCGATGCCGAACCAGCCCAGCGCACCTCTTGCCAGTACATTTAGAAAGCCGGACCGGTCCGACAAGAGCAGCGTCCAGCCGATGGCTCCCGCAATGGGCGGCAGGAGAAATGGCAGCATTGGCATGATGGCGGTCAGTTTGGGTAGCGCCGCATCGGTACGCTCACCGATCCACGCAAACAGCGACCCGAGAGCGACCGCGAGAACCATACTCGTCAAGACGATGATCAGGGTGTTAGAGAGCAACTCCGCTAAACCAGGCTGTTGAAAGGCCTCGCGCAAAGGGGACGCATTCAGCTCTCCGTCGTTTACGAAGAGGGATACCAGAACTCCGCCCAAGGTATAGACGACCAAGCCCGCGAACGCCGTCATCAGGACAGCTACGACGAGCCGGAATGCCCCTCCCCTCCTGAGGTTTTGGAGCCAGCTGCGGGTCCTGCTGGAGTCGGTCTCGCTGGGCGTTGTTTCCGGTTCCAACTCAGTTAGCAGTGTCGCCATTCAGTCACCTCAAATCTGCGGAGGGGGAAGCGCGTACTCCCCCTCCGCGTCACGCTACGGCGGTGGTTAATTAGTGGCTAGTCAGCCACCGATGTTGAGCAGCTCCAGGATCTCGTCGGCGCGATCCCCTGCGCCCAGGTTTGGTTCCTGGTACTCAGCCGGGAGATTTGCATCATCGTAGATCGACACGTCGTCGGCGAACTCGCTCATAAGCGTGTTCCCGTCTTCAGTGAGCAGATAGTTCATGAAGACGCGAGCTGCGTTAGAGTTTGGGCTCGCACCGCACGCGGTGGCAAACGCCTGGATTTCAACGCCGGTGGTGGCGGCGGGTGCGGCGTTGTCGACTGGTGCTCCCGCAGCAATCACGCCTGCGGCCGAACTGGCCGTCGACGGAACTCGGACGGCGCCTTCACCGGCAGCGAGCGCCTCCATCGTAGCGCCGCCGCTGCCGTAGACGCGGATTTCGTGGGTCTCGGCGAACTCTTGGATGAAGTCGGCCCCGTACTCAGCCTCAATGTAATCCCAAAACTCAACATAGGCTGCAGATGATGCCGGGTCCGGAAGCAAGAAGGTCGCGTCGGCGAACTCGGGGCCGTTGAGGTCCTCCCAGCTAGTGGGAGCCGCATCAACCAAGTCGGTGTTGTAAGAGTAGATCCAAGGTTGAGTCTGCACGGTCGCGGCATACTCCTGCACGAATTGCTCAGGAGTCTCCTCGGCAATCGCGGGGAGTTCGAGATCAGCAATCGGCTCAACCCATCCCTCGTCAGCACCCTCGGTCTGCGCGAAGAGCTCCGCGCCGGAAAGGGTCAGGACATCGCCTCCGATGTTTCCCGCGGCACCCTCAGCCGAGTAACGCTGCAGCAAGTTGGTCGAGGGCAGCTTGAGAAAGCCGACCACAATGCCGTACTCCTCCTCGAACGCCGCCGCGACAGCCTCGGAGACCTCCGAAGGCACGGCCGTGTACCAGGTTAGTGACCCTTCATCTTGTGCGGCCGCGACTGTTGCGTCCCAGTCTGTCGAGCACTCGGCCGACGGCCGATCGCTCGATGCGTCCGCATCGCCCGAATCGCCGCCACATCCCGCAAGAGCAAGGGTCATCGCCACCAACGTGATGCCTTGTGTGCGCAAAGTCCGTGAATTCATGTCTGCCTCTCGGTTGGCTCGTCCATGCAGAACATAGGCATGTTTTGGGGATGTGTCAACGCTCACACTTGCCTGGCTTCGCTCTGGATGTCAGTCGTGCCGAGTCGCGACAGGTGAGAGCGCGTGGCAGACGCCGTGCACCGGTCTCGAACCGCGTGTCCCGCGTGATGTGGCGAGCGCATTCACGGCAGGCGCGGCCCACTTCGGCCTAAGGCGCCCCCTAAGTGCGGCAGCGCGAGGATGAGCACCATGCCGAAGAAGATCAAGCAGCACCTCGACGTCGACCTGGACGAGCTTGGGACTGCTGCACGGATAGGTGACATCTGATCTGTGGTGCCGAGAGGTGCCGCTGGAAGGATGTGCACCGTGCCCAAGCCCTACCCCAAGGAGTTCCGCGACGACGTCGTCCGCGTTGCGAGGAACCGCGAGCCGGGTGTCCACCTCAAGCAGATCGCTGCCGACTTCGGTATCAGCGAGTCGTGCCTGACCAACTGGCTCAAGACCGCTGATGTCGAGGGCGGCATCAAGCCCGGGACCACCGCGGCTGAGAACACCGAGCTGCGTGAAGCCAAGAAGCGGGTCCGGCTGCTGGAGCAGGAGAACGAGGTCCTGCGCCGTGCTGCCGCCTACCTTTCCCAGGCGAACCTGCCGGGAGAATGATGTACCCGCTCGTCCGCGAGCTGGCCGCTGACGGTGTCCCCGTCACGGTGACGTGCCGGGTGCTCAAGATCGCCCGCCAGCCCTACTACCGCTGGCTCGTGTGCCCGGTTACCGACGCCGAGCTGCTCGAGGCCTACCGCGCCAACGCACTCTTCGACGCCCACACTGAGGACCCCGAGTTCGGCTACCGGTTCCTCATCGACGAGGCCGCTGACGCCGGTGAGGTCATGTGCGAGCGGACCGCGTGGCGCCTCTGCTCGAGCAACGGTGTCAAGGGTCAGTGAGAACTGCCCAGGGGCGGTCATGAAACCTGCCCGGTGACGGTCACGAGATCTGCCCGGTGGTGGCCATGGGA